>JBKCXA010000577.1:0-6294 GCA_046316935.1 Prosthecobacter sp. | reverse complement strand
GCTCAAAACCGTTGCCATCGTCGGCCGTCCCAATGTCGGCAAATCCGCGCTCTTTAACCGTCTCGCGGGGAAAAACATCTCCATCGTCCACGACATGGCGGGCGTGACGCGTGACCGCATCACCGCCCAATGCCGCAAAGGTCCCGCGTGGTTCGAGATCATGGACACCGGCGGCATCGGGGCGAACACCGAGGACGTTCTGACCGACCAGGTGCAGACGGAGGCCAGCATCGCCCTCGATGTGGCGGACATGCTGCTCTTTGTCGTCGATATCATGGACGGGGTCACCCCCATTGATGCCACGCTCGCTCGCGAGCTGCGCCGCACCACCAAGCCCGTCATCCTCGTCTGCAACAAGGCCGATTCCCCCTCGCGGAAGCTCCACTCGGGCGAATTTGCCCGCCTCGGCTTTGAAAACTACGTCGAGGTCAGCGCCGCGCATGGCAAAGGCATCGACGACCTCATCGCGATGATCGCCGAGAAGCTCGACTTGAAGGAATCGACCGAAACCGAGGAGGCCATCGCCGGTCAGAACGCGAAGCCCCTGAAGCTCGCCATCGTCGGCCGGCCCAACGCAGGCAAATCGTCTCTCGTGAACGCCATTCTCGGCCAGGACCGCGCCATCGTGAGCCCCGTGGCCGGCACGACCCGCGATGCGCTGGACATCGAGACCAGCTACAACGGGAAGCGCTATCAATTGATCGACACGGCCGGCATCCGCCGCCGCGCGAAGCTCGACACCTACGTCGAGATTTCCAGCGTGGACCGCAGCATCCAGAGCATCAAACGGGCGGATCTCGTGCTGCTCGTCGTCGATTGCGCAGACGGCGCGAAGATGCAGGACCGCAAGATCGCCCAGATCATCATGGAGACGCGGAAGCCCTGCATTCTCGTGATGAACAAGTGGGACCTCTTCCATCCCAGCGGCAAGCAGAAGGACCGCTTCGAGCACTTGGAGGAGATCATGCGCCGTGAGTTCTTCTTCCTGCACTACGCGCCGATGCTGGCCATCTCCGCGAAGAACAAGGAGCACATCGGCAAGCTCTTCGTGCAGGTCGAAAAGGTGCGCCAGGGAGCGCAGAACCGCATCAGCACCGGCGCCTTGAACCGCCTGCTCGCCAACGCCATCGAAAACACCCCGGGCGCCCTCGGCCGCAGCACGCACAGCTTCAAGCTGCTCTACGCCACCCAGGTGAACGAGGCCGCGGAATTCGCCATCCCCATCCCGCATTTCGTCCTCTTCGCCAACCGCGCCTCGAAGCTCACCGAAAGCTACACCCGCTACCTCGAAAAGGTCATCCGCGATGAATGGCCCGCTCCCGGCGTGCCCTTCCGCATGAGCGTACGCGGCAAGGGACCGAAGAAAGAGCGCTAAAGGCGGCTTTGACGCCTTCGTTTCATCCACCCGACCCTTCACCCTCATCCCACCCATCATGGCTGTCTCCATCACTGTCGATTACACCGGCGACCTCCGCTGCCAGGCCACCCACGGCCCCTCGAAGAACACCCTCATCACCGACGCGCCCGTGGACAACTGCGGCAAGGGCGAGTCCTTCTCCCCCACCGACCTCGTCGCCACCGCGCTCGCCTCCTGCATGGCCACGGTGATCGGCATCAAGGCGCAGCAGAAGCAGCTCGATGTCACCGGCATGAAGGTCAGCGTCGAAAAGCACATGAGCGAGGACAGCCCGCGCCGCATCGTGCGCCTGCCCATCACCATCGAGATCCCGCTGCCACCCGACCATCCCGAGCGCAAGCTCCTCGAAGCTACCGCCCTCGGCTGCCCCGTGCACCACAGCGTCCACCCGGACATCGACAAGCCGGTGACGTTTGTTTGGAAGGCGTAGAAAACGCTTCTGTTAAACAGCCGAACCTCTTCAGGCCGACTCGTTCAGGCGAAGCTTGCTTTCCCAGAGCCTCTCGCGCTACCCTTGCGCATGAAATCGTTTATCAAGGCGTTTGGATGGCCTGGGTTTGTCGCGTTGTTCGTCTTGCTGGCACCTTTTATTTTTGGCCTTGTAATGCAGCCCCGTTCAACGCGTCCTTATCGAAGAGTTACGGACTCAACACGAACCGCCATCGAAGCATACTTGGAACGCTACTTCGCAATTCATGGCTGCTTTCCACAACCAGCCGATCCTGAGGAAACCGCCGAGATAAGCCCCGGTGTGATTTGCCGCATTGGCGGTGCCAAGTGTCTTTACCAAGCCCTGCGTGGCGATGGCTCCGACGCCATCGTGACCAACGATAAAACAATATCTGCCACAACATCAGACGGGAACTTTGAGACCGCAGAAATCCAAAGATGCATCTTCAAAGACATGCCGTCCTTCATGTGCCGCAAAGTCGGCAACAGCTTCATCCTCGTCGATGGTTACGGTCGGCCCTTCCAATACATCAAAGCGGACCCGGAGAAGAAAAACACGGTCAACAGCACCTACGACCTCTGGTCCTACGGCGATGACGAGACGAACCTCCGCGCCACCTCGAAAGACACCGAGGCCGATCCCGCTGTCGGAGCGAAGTGGATCAAGAACTGGTGACCGGCTTTTGGCTTCCAAGGCTGAAAGCCTTGGGGATTCCAGCCCAGGGTTGAAGTGGCGCAGCCACGCAAACCCTGGGACATGCCCAGGCCGATCCTCGCGCTCTGAATGAGCGCGGGAGAACGCCCGCCATCTGTCCCGCACTCCTTCAGAGTGCTCCGCTGACCTGCTGGCCGTCCCAGGCTCTGCGAGCCTTGTATAATCAATTTCATTCCGTGCTGAGAGCTTTGCGGCAAGATGCATGGGATTGATTTGGCTCCGGCGGGCGGCCGCCCGCCGGAGCCAAGCGGAAGGGAGAGCGTGCAAGCCTTGAACCGTCTCACGGCGAGTTCGTAGCCCAGCTTGCTCCTCTTCTGCTTCATCGGTCGCAGATCGAACAGTTGCCTGAACCCCGCGTAGCTCGCCCTCCGCGATGAGTTCGTATCCACAAGGCTGATCCAACCCATAACCAACTCACCCACCTCTACCTTATGTCCCCGGATATTGTCCACCTCGGCGTCGATGTCTCCAAAGACTCCCTCGACGTCCATTTTCTCTCCGAGCCTTTCTCCCTGCCCAACTCTGCCGCAGGGGTGCGCAAACTGCTCAAACGCATCGCCAAACACCCCGGCACGGTCCATGTCATCTGCGAGGCCACTGGCGGTTATGAGCGCACGCTGGTTGCCGCCCTGCATGAAGCGCTCATCATCGTGAGCGTCATCAACCCGCGTCTGGCTCGTGACTTCGCCCGTGCGCAAAACCGCCTGGCAAAGACCGACCGCATTGATGCCGCCGTGCTCGCCAATTATGGCGCTGCCATGCATCCAGCGCCCACGCTGCCATTGGATGCCAGCACCCAGCGTCTAGCTCTGCTGGTGTCGCAGCGCGACAGCTTGGTGGAGGAACGCGCACGCCACAAAACGCGCCTGCGTCAGGCCGCCGACACCTGGCTGCGCAACCAGATCAAGCGCCTCATCTCCAACCTCAACGCCGAGATCACCAAGCTCGAAGAAATCATGCGCCAGACTGCGGCTGCCAGCACACCTTTAGCCGACAAAGCAGCACGTCTGGATGAGGCCGCAGGTATCGACTGGCGCAGCGCCCTGTGTCTGTGTGCGCACATGCCTGAGCTGGGCACGCTCAAACGCGGCCAGGCCGCCGCACTGGCGGGCCTAGCCCCGTTCAACCGTGACAGCGGCCAGTGGCGCGGGCAGCGCCGCATCAGCGGCGGTCGCGCACCGGTTCGTCGCACGCTTTACCTCGCCAGCCTCAATGCGGTGCGCAAGAACCCAATCCTCAATGCTTTCTACCAACGCCTCCGTGCCGCAGGCAAACCCGCCAAGGTCGCGCTCACGGCTGTCGCACGCAAACTGCTGGTGCTGCTCAACGCCGCCATCAAGAATCCACAAATCTCACTTGCCTGACAACACAGTTGCTGGGCTGAAGTCCCCCGGCCTTTCAGGCCGCCTCAAACAACTCCTCTTCAATCATCACTCGCTTGCTCAACAATCGTCAATCCTTCCGCCTGTGGAGAAAACTTCTTCCCACTCCGCGGAGCATCGAACTATAACCCACGCCATGAAGCTCCCCGGCCTCCTTTTTGCCCTCTCCACCTCGCTCGCCTTCGCTGCGCCGTCTGATCCGCCGAATGTCGTGCTCGTCATGGCGGATGATCAGGGCTGGGGTGACATGGCTTACAACGGCCATCCGCAGGTGAAGACACCGAACTTTGACGCGATGGCCCGCGAGGGCATCCGCTTTGATCAGTTCCACGCCGCCGCGCCGGTGTGCTCGCCGACGCGGGGCAGTGTGATGACGGGGCGCACGCCGAACCGTTTCGGCTGCTTCTCCTGGGGCCACACGCTGCGGCCGCAAGAGGTGACCATCGGCGAGTTGATGCAGAAGGCGGGCTACCGCACCGGTCACTTTGGCAAGTGGCACCTCGGCTCCGTGCAGAAGGCCAGCCCGGTCTCGCCGGGTGCGAGCGGTTTCGACACCTGGGTCTCCGCGCCAAACTTCTTCGACCTCGATCCCATTCTCAGCGATCAAGGCCGCGCCGTGCAGTTCAAAGGCGACAGTTCGGACATCACCGCGGATCTCGCGCTGAAATTCATCCGTCAGTGTGCGGAGAAGGACCAGCGCTTCCTGGCCGTGGTGTGGTTTGGCTCACCGCACAGCCCGCACAAGGCCCTCGATGCTGATCGCGACCTCTACGCCGACCAGCCGAAGAACGTGCGCGACTTCTACGGCGAGATCACCGCCATGGACCGCGCCTTTGGCCGCATCCGTGACGAGTTGAAGAAGCTCGAACTGCGTGACGAGACGGTGCTGTGGTATTGCAGTGACAACGGCGCTCTGCCGAAAATCGGCTCCAGCGGCGGTCGCCGGGGCAACAAGGGCAAAATCTACGAAGGCGGCCTGCTCGTGCCCTCGCTGCTTGAATGGCCCGCGCAGTTCAAAGAGGCCAAAATCATCGCCACGCCCTGCGTGACGAACGACATCCTGCCCACCATCGCCGACATCACCGGCGCGGCCATCGGCCACGACATGCCGCTCGATGGCCAGAGCCTGCTCCCCGTGCTCGAAGGCCAGTCAAACAAGCGCAGCAAGCCCATCGGCTTCTGGGATGCAAACAAAGGCGGCATCGGCACGCCTTCGGATAAATGGATGGCGGAGCTCCTTGCCGATCAGGCGAAGGGCATCGAGCCCAACGATCCTGCCCGCGTGGTGCCCGATGCCGCGAAAATCGGTGCCCCAGTCTCGCTCACGAGCTTCCCCGGCCATTCGGCCTGGATCGACGGCTCGTGGAAGCTTCACCGCATCGAGAAAAAAGGCGCGGCGGAGGTCGAGTGGGAGCTCTACAACCTTTCCACCGATCCCAATGAGGAGGACATCCTCATCGCCGAGCAGCCCGAGCGCTTCGCCGCGATGCGCAACGCCCTCGAGGACTGGCTGGAGAGCGTGGCGAAGAGCTTGAATGGCGAGGATTACAAGCAGCCGTGACCCGCTGGTAGCGGGCCAGTCTTGCCACCGGCTCCGCTGTCTGCCAGAGTACGGCATGTTTGCCCCAACAGCCATGATCCGACCTCTCGCCCTTGTTTTGATGCTCGCCGGCAGCCTGCACGCGCAGGACCTCGCCACGGAGATCCGCACCGTCATCGATGAATACGAGAACGCCGTGCGGGCGAACACGCTCAAGATCATCAACGCCCCCACCGAGGAGGAGAAGAACAAATACCGCCAGACCATCCCGAGTGCCGGACCCTGCGCGACGAAGCTGATGCAGATCATCAAGTCGAACGCTGACAAGCCGGAGGTCGTGCCCGCCGTCTGCTGGCTCGTCACCGGAGCGGGGAGCTTTCCGGAGGGCGAGGAGGCCAAGAAGATGCTCGCCACCACCTACGCGGGCAGCGCGGGCATCGCCCCTACCGTGCGCCAGCTTGAGTATCAGGGCCTGTTTGGCGAGCCCGCCGCCCTCGCGGTGCTGGAGAAGAACAAGAACCGCGAGGAGATCGCCGCCGCGCTCTACACGCTCGGGGCCATCCACTTCAAAAACTTCGATGCCAGCGCCGACCGTGCCTCCGCCGAGGCCTCGAAGCCGAAGTGCATCGACTACTTCCAGCGCCTGAACGCAGACTACTCCGATGTCGTGATTCAAGGCTTCAAACTCAGCGACCTCGCCGGCAAGATGCTCTTTGAGATGACCAACCTCCAAGCGGGCAGCGAAGCGCCCGAGATCGAGGGCAAGGACAAGGATGGCAAGCCGCTGAAG
>JBKCXA010000576.1:0-2429 GCA_046316935.1 Prosthecobacter sp. | reverse complement strand
CGGTGCGGCCGATGCGGTGCGTGTAGTCCACCGCGGAGCGTGGCAGGTCGTAGTTCACCACCACGGGCAGTTGCACGATGTCCAGCCCGCGCCCCGCGAGATCCGTCGCCACGAGCACGCGCACCTGCTGCCCTTTGAAGTCCGCCAGCGCCTGCGTGCGAGCGCCTTGACTCAGCTCTCCATGAAAAGCCAGCGCCGAGATGCCGCCGCGACGCAGTTTTTCTGCGACCAGTTCCGCCGTGTATTGCCGGGCGACAAAGACGAGCACGCGCGACCACTTTTCGCTCTGGATCAAATGCCGCAGGAGCTGCGTGCGCTGCGCTGCATCCACCTCGATGGCGCGTTGCTGGATCACAGGCAGCTCCGCTGGAGCCTCCGTGATCGCGATGCGCACCGGCTCATGCAGCAGCGTGTTCGCGAGTGCCTCCACCGCCGGTGGAAACGTCGCTGAAAGCAGCACGCTCTGCCGGCGCGGCGGCAGCAGCGCCAGCACGCGAGCCAGCTCCTGCGCAAAGCCGAGATCGAGCAGCCGGTCCGCCTCATCGAGCACCAGTGCGGTCACATCCCGCAGTTGCAGCGCGTTTTTCTCCACCAGATCGAGCAGCCGCCCCGGCGTGGCCACCACCACCTCCGCGCCACCGCGCAGCGCCATCATCTGCGGATTGATCGA
The DNA here is from genome assembly GCA_046316935.1 of Prosthecobacter sp. Taxonomy (GTDB): domain Bacteria; phylum Verrucomicrobiota; class Verrucomicrobiia; order Verrucomicrobiales; family Verrucomicrobiaceae; genus Prosthecobacter. Next base: position 1,759 of record JBKCXA010000576.1, on the reverse strand, counting down.
CACGCCGCCGATCGCACTGACGACCTTGATGCGTTGCGGCAGGCACAAAGCGCTGCGCAGCATCGTCTCCGTGACCTGCACCGCAAGTTCACGTGTCGGCACCAGCACGAGCAGCTGCGTGCGCCGCTGCCGCTCGCCCGGCGAGAGTCGCAGCCGCTGCAAGAGTGGCAGCACATAAGCCAAAGTTTTGCCCGAGCCAGTCTGTGCCGTGGCGAGCACATCCGCGCCGCGCAGCAGCACGGGAATCACCGCCGTCTGCACCGGCGTCGGCGCAGGAAACAGACGCGCCGCATCGACGAGCGGCGTGGAAAGACCGAGGGAGGCAAAGGACATGAGAAGCTCCCCTTAAACTCGAACGCTGCGAATGGAAGCAACTCATTGGGTGCTTCTCTCCGTGCATCAAACCAACCCACGAATCGGTTCACCACGTGAGAGCAGGCTGACGAGATTCTGCGGCAGTCCGTCCAGCACGCGTGCTTCGCCCACGTCCACGAGCGAGTGCAGGATCGTGGCCACGAGGTCCGGGATGGTCACGGGCTGCGAGGCAGGTTCGCCGCCGTTGGACGATGACTGGCCGATCACCTGGCCCATGTTCAATCCGCCGCCGTAGATCATGAGCGGCGCGAGGCCGCCCCAGTGATCGCGACCGCCCTTCGCGTTGAGCTTCGGCGTGCGGCCCATCTCGCCGCAGCACACGAGCATGATCTTGTCACGCAGGCCACGCGCTTCGATGTCCTCGATCAAAGCGGACACCGCGTGGTCAAAGGGCCGCCCGACATAGTCCATGCCGGTGGTCATGGGCGCGTTGTTTTTGTCCGCGTGCATGTCCCACACAAAACTCGTCGTCACCGTGACAAAGCCCGCACCGCGTTCGCACAGCCGGCGGGCCAGCAGGAGCAGCTTGCCGAGCGTCGCGGCATTGTCCGCGTAGTGCTCGAGGTTCTTCCATTCCGTGCTGATGCGGTCTTTGGGCAGCAGCGGCGTCGTGTCGTAGCGGGCGATGAGGCGCGGATCTTCCTTCGAAAGGTCAAACGCATCCGAAACACCGCGTCGCAGCACATCGAAGGCCAGCGACTCGACCTGCGAAAAGCCTCCGATGGCTTCCGTGGCATCCAACTGGCGTTTCCACTGATCCAGCGAGCTCAAAAGAAGCCGACGATCATCGAGACGGCCCTGCGGCATACTCAGCGTCATGTCCGCCTGTGCCGCGCCGCCAGCTCCGGGCACAAACGGCTGGTAGGTGGCACCGAACTCGCCGCTTGAGGTGATGTCACCAAACTGCTTCACCGCGGGTCCGGCCTCGGCGAGCACCGCACGCGGCAGCAGCGCCACATTCGTCGGCATCGCACTGTCCTGGCGCAAAGGCCCCGCGATGCGCGAGTAGAGCGAGCCGATGTTCGCCTTCAGCGTGTCCTTGCCGACGATCGTCTTGATGTCGTGCACCGAGTCGCCTGTCACAAAGCTGCGCACGATGCTGAACTTGTCCGCGAGCTTCGCCAGCCGCTGCATCGTGCCGCCAAACGTCACGCCGGGCAGCGCCGTCTTGATCTCGCCCGTCACGCTGCGCACTTCAGATGGTGCCTCCATCTTCGGATCAAAGGTCTCGAACTGAGAAGGTCCGCCATGCATGAAGAGACAGATCACCGATTTGTCGTTCAGCAGCTTCTTCTGCGACGCGGCCCGCTAATCGCTCAATCGCAGCCCCGCGAGCCCCAGCGAGCCCACTCGCAACAAATCTCGCCGTGTCCCGGCGGTGTGC
>JBKCXA010000575.1:0-2136 GCA_046316935.1 Prosthecobacter sp. | reverse complement strand
AACATCGGCTCCGCCGGTCTCTACGAAAAGATGGACCTCACCGTCATCGGCGACTCCGTGAACCTCGCCTCGCGCCTCGAAGGCGTGACCAAGCAATACGAGATCGACCTCCTCATCAGCGAAACCGTGCATCCGCATGTGAAGGACCTCTTTCTCTGCCGCCGCGTCGATTTGATCGCCGTGAAGGGCAAGGCCAAGCCCATCGAGATCTTCACCGTCCTCGGCCCTGCCGACACACCGGTGCCTGCGGGTCTCGCTGCTTATGATGAAGGCATGACGCACTATCGCGCCGGGCAGTTCGCAGCGGCCTTCGCGGCCTTCCAAAAGGCCTGCGATCTCGGTCTCAACGACAAGCTCACCCAGGTCTTCCTCAGCCGCTGCACACAGCTTCAGCAGACACCGCCCGAATCATGGAACGGTGTCTTTGTGATGACCACCAAGTAGGAGGTCCGCATTCATGATGGCGCACAGCCCGCAAAAAACAAAGGCGGGACTCGCGTCCCGCCTTCGGTGAATTTTGATGGAGGCTCGATCAGGCCTTCGGGGTTTCCGGAGTGCTTTCGGGAAGCTTCGGAGCCTTGATGTATTCAGCGTCCGGCGTGCCTTTAAGAGCCTTCAGGAAGGTAACGATGGAGGAGACCTCCTCGTCGGTGAGCTGCTTGGCCAGCTGATACTCGGCCATCATCTTCACCATCTCTTCGAGGCTCTTCACGCTACCGTCATGGAGGTAGGGGCCGGTCTCGGTGATGTTGCGCAGGCTGGGCACTTTGAAGAAATGCTTCTCGCCCTCATTCTTCGTCACATCACTGCGGCCGTTGTCCTTGAGGCCGGGCCATTCTTTGACGAGGCCGAGCTTCTGGAACATGTGACCGCCGACGCCCGCGCCATTGTGGCAGGTGACGCAGCCGGTCTTGGCAAATGTGGCAAAGCCTTTCTTCTCCTCGGCGCTCAGAGCTTCCTTGTTGCCCTTGAGGAAAGCATCCCACTTGCCGGGGGTAAGCAGCTTGCGCTCGAAAGCGCCCACGGCCTTGCCGAAGTTGTTGTAGGTCACCGGGTCGGCCTCGCCGGGGAAGGCAGCTTTAAAGGAGGCCACATATTCCGGCATGGACTTGAGCACCTGGATCACGAAATCCTCGCTAGGGGCACCCATCTCGACAGGATTGAGCACGGGGCCCTTGGCCTGCTCTTCCACGGTGGGGGCACGGCCATCCCAGAATTGAGCGATGTGCAGCGCCGCGTTGTAGGTGGGCGGAGAACTGCGACCGCCCAGCTTGCCTTCGTGGCCGGGGGAGAAGGGCAGATTGTCCTGACCGAAGGTGTCGAGCTTGTGGCAGGAGTTGCAGGACATCTTCGCGCCCTTCGAGATGCGAGTCTCAAAGTAGAGCTGGCGGCCGAGGTTGATCTTGGCCTCGGTGAGTTCGTTGTCCGGGGCGGGCACTTCCGTGGGAAGCGCCTTGAACATGGGCAGGAAGGACTCGGTGATGTCCACCTGGGCCAGCGCCGTGGAGGCGCTGAGACCGGCGACGAGAGCGAGGGTGCGGGCGAGGTTTTGTTTCATGGGTTGAGTTGTTGGCGAATGCGCTTGGCGATACGTTGGCGGAAAGCCTCTGGTTTCAAGCGTTTGTCCCCGCCTGCCGGAAAAGCCGGACGGCCACGTGGTCGGTCTGCGGCAGGATGCGTTTTTTGAGCGTGATCTCCACCGCGGTGGCGGCGAACTCGCTCAAAACGCAGGCCGCGAGGTCGGCGGCGAGGGTCTCGATGAGGCAGCGGGGCTTTTCAGCAGCGATTTGCTCCAAACGAGCCGCGACGGCGGCATAGTCGATGGTCTGTGCGATGTCGTCCTGCATGGCCTCGAAGGGCACAAGGCTGTGGAGCACCACGTCGGCGTGCAGAAGCTGCGACGTGGCGCGTTCCTCATCCGGCACGCCGATGTGGCAGCGGAGCTGGAGGGCGGCGAGGTGGATCTGATCGGCGGGCATGCTAAAAAGGGGTTCACATCGCTTCTCACACCGCCACCCAGGTCTTCGCCTTGCTGCTTTGCAGGATCGCCTCGCAGAGTTTCACCTCGTGGTGACCATCCGCGGCGGTGGCAAAAAGCGGCTCGGTCTTCTTCCCGCTGGCGATGTGCTCATACAC
>JBKCXA010000574.1:0-14497 GCA_046316935.1 Prosthecobacter sp. | reverse complement strand
GCTCTACTGGTTCGAAATCCAGCGCGATGGCAAGGGCGGCGCGAAATTCATCCCGCATCAAATCGATGACAACAGCGGCGTCGGCACCCAAGTCACCCCCGGCGATGTGAACAAGGACGGCAAGCTGGACGTCGTCGTCGGCAACAAGAAGGGCGTGTTTGTCTTCCTACAGGAGTAGTCTCTGTCACTCGCGACGCTGCGCCCACTTCTTGCCCCGCGAGAGTGCCCGCAGCGTCTCAGCGAGGCGTTTGGCGATGGTTTCCGGCTGTTTGGCCGTGCTAATCCAGACTTTGTATTCGCGCTGGTAGGTCGGTTTGAGCGATTCAAAGAACGCAGCGGCCTTTTTGTCCTTCTTCAGGCCTTTCGCCAGTGCCTCGGGCATCGGCCATTCTTCGCGTGTTTTCGGCGGGGGCGGTTTCGCGGTCTCATCGGCATCCAGGGCCACCGCCGCATGCAAAAGCCGCCGAAGCGCCTGCGCATCGAGTTTCTCCAGCGAGGTCACGCGAATGGAAAGGATGCTCGTGTTCGATTCCCCATCGGTGAAGAGCTTCGTCATGTCCCGCAATTCCGTGCCGCGGAAGAAGGTGATGCCGAGGTGCTTTTTGCAGGCGCTGAGGCCGCAGACGAGCTTCCGTCCGCTGAAACAGAGCATGTGCCATTTGATCGCCTCCATGAGGTCCGGCTCCCAGCGCTGAATCCAGGCCCGCACCTGCCGCGCCATCGCCTGCGAGGCCTCCGGCGCGAGGTCGAGCCAGGTTTCGGGATCACGGGTTGGGGTGCGGGAGCAGTCCATGCAGGCGATTGATTTGGTCCGCTTGATGATCGCAAGCAGACAAGTTCTGTCTCCCTGCCGCGCAAATTTTCAAAATGGATTCGCGAGGATTTGATGACGGCCACGAGCTATTCGGTTGCCGTTCCGACACTGCTCTCACTTCGACCCAGGCAGCCTTTGCACTTCGAACGTGGCCTTCTGAGGGGCTGGTGAGGTAGAGAAAAAACTTTATGTCAAGAGCAGCCCTGAGACCAAAAAATGCAGAAAAATGAAAATTATGCTTTTCAGCGGTTACAGTCCCTGCTAATTTTTGATTCTAACGGCGCACGTAATTCGTGCTTCGAGCCTGATGCTCGAAGTTCGAACCATGCGAGTGTCCGACCTCAACCAACCAAACCAACCAACCTGATCAGACATATGAAATTGAACGCATTGCTGAAGACGCTGGGGTTCTTGGCTCTGGCCGCCACTCCCGTTGTGGCCGGAACAGCCCCCGCCCCTAAAAACCCCGCCCCTGTGCAGCCCGCCGTCAATGATGACCTCGGCCTGAACATCGGCTTGGGCTACCACACCAATTACATCTGGCGTGGCCTTAACATGGGCCAGCACTGGGTGGACGGAACCCTCGGCGGTGCCATCCCCCTCGTCGAAGGCACCCGCCTCGCTTGGGACGTGAACTATGGATCCCTTGCCGGAGACCAAGACCATTTCGCTCCTAATGGCGCGAACAACTTCTCCTTCCAGCGCCTCCAATTGGGTGCTGCCTTCCAGAAGGATATCGGTCCCGTGACTGCCAGCCTCGGCTATCGCTACTATCGCAACATGGGCGGCCTTGCCAACCCTCCTGGGGCTATTGGTGCCGCTGGCATCGGTATGCAGGACGGTCAGGAAGTTAGCCTTGGCCTTGCCACGGCTCTCGGCCCGATCAATCTCGCCACCACCGGCAGCTATGACTACGTGAATGACAGCTGGTATGTCGATCTTGACCTCAACACCAACATCGCCGTCACCGACTCCATCAGCATCGTCCCGTTCTTCAACGTGGGCTATGGTCACAACCTCAATTGGCAGATGAATGGTCGTAATTTCGCTGGCTTCCTCAATGGTGCCCAGCGTGATGACATCACTGGCTTCACCGCTATCACCACCGGTCTGCGCTTCCCGATCAAGCTCAACAGCCGCGCCACCCTGACCCCCTACATCGCTGGCAACCTGCCCCTCGGTGCTACGGAGAACATTGCTGGTTCTGCCCGCAATGCCGGCCTTCCTGACACCCCCTTCAAGAGCGTGCTCTTCGGTGGCGTGACCCTGAACGTCCGCTTCTAATATCGCCTCGCGCGACCCAACCTTTTGGTTGAACCTCCCGGTGAAAGCCGGGAGGTTTTTTTTACCCATGAAGTCCGCTCCATTCCAGAATCCACCGGCCGTTGAGGACCTTTTTGGGGAGTCAGTGAGCGCGGTGTTGCCTTCTGAGGGGAGTGTGGGGCGCCCGGCGTCGGTGGCGCGGGTTCAGTTGGAAGGTTCAGCGGCCTTAGAGTTGGACTATCTAGTGCCGGTGGAATTGGCGGAACGTCTGATCGTAGGTTCGCGTGTCACCGTTCCTTTGCAGTCCCAAAGAGTGCCTGCGGTGGTGCTCGAATTGCTCGATGATTCCCCTCATCGGAGAAAACTGAAGCCGGTGGCCTCCATCGTGGGATCTCGGCCGATGTTTACCTCAGGGTTGATGCGACTTGCTCGGTGGATCGCAGATTACTACATGGTCTCCCCACATCAGGTGCTCCGGACGATGCTGCCGCAGGTGGTCAGGGACAAACCGGAGACCTTCATCACAGACAGCCGCCTGCATCTGAAGGCCATGCCGCCTGCGGAAGCCTTGGAAAAGATGCGCAAAACGGCACCGATTCAGGTGCGTCTGCTCGAATTGATTCAATCCGCGGGTGGAGAGGCGGCATTGAGCATGCTCCGAAGAGAACTGCCGAGAGCCGCGACGACTCTCAAGCCGCTTCTCAAGGCAGGGTGGATCACCCGCAGTGAGGCACGCGTGGAGCGAGATCCGTTTCAAAACGAGGAATTCATGCCTTCCGCCCCGCTTGAGCTCACCGCCGAGCAGCAGGAGGCGGCTGATGCTGTTTTCAAGGCTTTCGAAAAACCTGCCGAAGCGCGGCCACTGCTTCTCCACGGCGTCACCGGCAGCGGAAAGACGGAGGTTTATCTTCAAACCATCGCCAGGGTGCTGGAAAAAGGCCTCACAGCTCTGGTTCTCGTGCCGGAGATCAGCCTCACGCCGCAGACGATTGAGCGGTTCAAGGCCCGGTTTTCAGATCGCAAGGAGCGTGTGGCTGTCCTTCATAGTCATTTGAGCGATGGCGAGCGCCACGACGAGTGGTTTAAGGTGCAGGAAGGCCGCGCCGACATCGTCATCGGTGCCCGCAGCGCCATTTTTGCACCGTTGGAGAATCTGGGGATCATCATCGTCGATGAGGAGCACGAGCCGTCCTACAAGCAGGATGAGACTCCACGTTATCATGCTCGTGATCTGGCGGTGGTGAGAGCCAAGCTGGAAAAGTGCGTCGTGCTGCTCGGCAGTGCCACACCGAGCCTGGAATCCTTCGAAAATGCCTCGCGTGGCAAATACGAGCTGCTGCGCCTCACACGGCGGACTGACGGCAAAAAGCTCCCGTTTATCCGCATCGTGGATATGCGGCTGGAGCGGCGCAAAGGCACCGCCGTAGCTCCGCAGCATGCCGGCATGGTCTCCGCCAAGCTGCATGCCGCCATCACCGCTCGGCTCGAAAAAAAGGAGCAGACGATCCTCTTCCTCAACCGCCGGGGCTTCAACACCGCGCTCTCCTGCACCGCCTGTGGCGAAACCGTCCAGTGCCAGGAGTGTAGCGTGCCGATGACGCTCCATAAAGCAGAGCACCGTCTTGTCTGCCACGTCTGCGGGGCACGCCGTTTGCCACCCTCGAAGTGCCCCTCGTGCTCCGATCCCGCCATCAAGTTCGCTGGCTTCGGCACCGAACGCGTCGAGGAGGTCATCCGCGCCCTTTTCCCCAAAGCCCGCATCGCCCGGGTGGATACGGACACGATTCAGAGGAAAAACCAGCTTCGCGACATGCTACGGGACTTTCGAGCGCAAAAGCTCGATCTCCTGATCGGCACCCAAATGATCGCCAAAGGCCTCGATTTCCCCAATGTGACCCTCGTTGGCGTGCTCAACGCTGACATCGCCCTGAATTTACCCGACTTCCGGGCAGCGGAGCGCACTTTTCAGCTTCTCGTCCAGGTGGCAGGCCGCGCCGGGCGAGGCGAGATCATGGGCGAGGTCATGGTGCAGACCTATGCCCCGCACACCCCGGCGGTGCAGTTTGCCCGTCACAACGACTATGAAGGCTTCGCGCAGCAGGAGCTTGAGCACAGGCAGGCTTTTCGCTACCCCCCGTTCACCCATGTCGTGCTCATCAGCGCACGAGGAAAGCATCAGGCGAGGGCGGAGTTTGCCCTCCAGACTCTTCACCGACGTCTGGCGGAGGGCCTGCCGGAAGGCACCGTGATGGGCGAGCCTAGCCCGAGTGCGCTTGCCAAAGCACACGGCCAGTTTCGCTTCCAGCTTCTTCTGCGTGCGGATAAAATCCGAGTGCTCACCAGCCACATTCATAAGGTCATCCGGTCCACCAGTCTGCCGGAGGATGTCATCGTCGTGTGGGATGTGGACCCCGTGTCCCTGCTGTGATCCGCACCATCTTCCAGCTTGCGACTTCGCCGCGAGAGGTTACAAATCCGGCCCGTTCGCGGCTGATAGCCGCGTAATTCCGCAGATTTTCGTCAGCAATGACAAAACGGCGGGCTGTGGCTCAGCCTGGTAGAGCGCTTCGTTCGGGACGAAGAGGTCGTGGGTTCGAATCCCGCCAGCCCGACCAACTTTGAAAACACTCGAAAAGGGGCGATCAAGCCCCCACGAGCATGCGGGCGGGGTTTTCGATGCAGTCCTTCACGCGGATGAGGAAGGTCACGGCCTCTTTGCCATCGACGACGCGGTGGTCGTAGCTGAGGGCGAGATTCATCATCGGGCGAATGACCACCTGGCCATCGACGGCGATGGGACGCTGCTGGATGCTGTGCATGCCGAGGATGCCGCTTTGAGGCGGATTGATAATCGGGGTGCTCAAAAGCGAGCCGTAAACGCCGCCATTCGAGATGGTGAAGACACCGCCGGTGAGGTCGGAGACTTGGAGTTTGCCATCTGTGGCTTTTTTGGCGTAGCCAAGGATGTCTTGCTCGAGCTCGGCGAAGGATTTTTGGTCGGCATCGCGCAGGACGGGGACGATGAGGCCGCGCTCGGTGCCGACGGCGACGCCGATGTCGTAGTAGTGCTGATGGACGATTTCATCGCCTTCGACGCGGACGTTGATCTGCGGGACGGCTTTGAGGGCTTCGACGACGGCTTTGATGAAGAAGCTCATGAAGCCGAGTTTGACGCCGTTTTTGGCGACGAAGGCATCCTGGAGCTTGCTGCGCAGCGCAATGACATTCGACATGTCGCACTCGTTGAAGGTCGTGAGGATGGCGGCGGTCGTTTGGGCGCTGACGAGCTGGTCGGCGATCTTTTTGCGCAGCGGGGTCATCTTCTTCCGCGTAATGCGGCCTTCGGGGGAAGGTGCAGGCTTCGCGGCAGGTTCTGGAGCCGGCTCAGGCTTCGGAACGACTTTAAACTCGGTGATGTTGGTGGGCTTTTCCTCGGCGTTGGGAGCGGGAGCGGCCGCAGGGGCTGGTGCAGCGGGTTTCGGAGCTTCAACGGGGGTGGCGGGAGCGGATCCTTCGGCGATTTGACCGACGACATCGCCGATGACGACATCGTCGCCGGGCTGTTTGGCGATGCTCAGCGTGCCAGCGGCCTCGGCGGTGACTTCAGCGGCTACTTTGTCGGTTTCGAGCGTGAGGAGGATGTCGCCGACTTTGACGAAGTCGCCGTTTTTGAAGTGCCATTTGGCGATCTGGCCTCCGGTGACGGATTCGCCGAGTGCGGGGATTTTGATGTCAGCCATGGTGTGCGAGGGGAAAGGGGGGTTGCGGGAAAAAAGTGCTCAGTTCTCAGTGCTTAGTGCTCAGTTTTTCAGCTGGCCAGTTTGAAGACTGAGCACTGAGAACTGAGCACTTCGGGCGGCTACACGCTGAAGGCGGCTTCGACCAGTTTGTCCTGTTCGAGGCTGTGGATGGCTTTGGAGCCTGCGGCGGGGCTGGAGGAGCGTTCGCGGCCGGCGTAGCGGAGCTTGTGGTTGCTGAGTTCTTCGAGGCGCGGGCGGATGTAGTAGAAGGCGCCCATGTTGCGGGGTTCTTCCTGGCACCAGATCCACTTCTTCTGCGCTCGCGGATACTTGGCCACGATCTCCTTCAGCATCTCGTAGTTGAGCGGGTAAAGCTGCTCTATGCGGATGATGGCGGCGTTCTTGATTTTGTGCTCTTCGCGGAATTCGAGGAGGTCGTAGTAAACCTTGCCGGAGCACAAAATGAGGCGCGTGACACGCTCCGGCGCGGCGAGGAGATGCTCGTCGTCGAGCACTTCCTTGAAGGTGGTGCCTTCGGCCATGTCGCTGAGCTTGCTGACGCACTTCGGATGACGCAGGAGGCTCTTCGGCGTCATGACGACGAGGGGCTTGCGGGTGCTGCGCTTGATCTGGCGGCGCAGGGCGTGGAAATACTGCGCGGGCGTGGTGAAATTGCACACCTGCCAGTTGCCGCCGGCGCTGAGCTGCAGGAAGCGCTCGAGGCGGGCGCTGGAGTGCTCGGGGCCCTGGCCTTCGTAACCGTGCGGCAGGAGCAGCGTGACATGCGAGGGACGCTGCCATTTGCTCTCGGCGGAGGCGATGAACTGGTCGAGAATGACCTGCGCACCGTTCACGAAGTCGCCAAACTGCGCCTCCCAGCAGACGAGCAGGTTGCTGGCGAGCAGCGAGTAGCCGTAGTCGAAGCCCAAAACGGCGGCTTCGGAGAGGAGCGAGTTGTACACGCAGTAGCGGCCCTGCTCGGCCTGCAGGTTGTTCAGCGGGATGTAGCGCTCGCGGTTTTGGGAATCGTAAAACACGCTGTGGCGATGGCTGAAGGTGCCGCGACGCACGTCCTGACCGCTGAGGCGGACGCCGTGACCTTCCGTGAGCAGCGTGCCGAAGGCCAAGGACTCGGCGTAGGCCCAGTCGATGCCTTCACCAGCCTCGATGGCCTTCTTGCGAGCGGCGAGGAAGCGCTTCGCGATGGTCGGATGCAGGTTGAAGCCCTCGGGCGTCTCCAACAGGCGTTCGCCGACGCGTTTGAGCTTCGCGAGCTCGACGCCGGTCTTGACCGGGTTGTAGTCGTAGGCCGGTTGCAGCTCGGCCATGCTGCCTTCGAAAGGATTGCCGCCATTCGCCTTTTTGTCCTTTTCCGCCAGCGTGGTGACGCCCTGCTCGAGCTCGTCTTCGAGCTCCTTTTGCAAAGCAGCGGCACCCGCTTCATCGAGGATGCCCTGCGAGGCGAGGTCGAGGCGGAAGAGCGTGGCGGTGGAGGGATGCTGGCCGATGGCGCGGGCCATGTTCGGCTGCGTGAAGCCGGGCTCGTCGGTCTCGTTGTGGCCGTGGCGGCGGTAGCAGACGATGTCGATGATGACATCGCGGCCGAAGGTCTGGCGGAATTCGAGCGCGAGCTTTGCGGCGCGGACGACTTCCATCGGGCAATCGCCATTCACATGGAAGACGGGCGCTTCGATCATCTTCGCCACGTCCGTGCAGTAGTGGGAGCTGCGGGCGTCCGCAGGCTGCGTGGTGAAGCCGATCTGGTTGTTCACGATCACGTGGATCGTGCCGCCGGTGCGGTAGCCGGGGAGCTGCGAGAGATTGAGCACTTCCGCGACGAGTCCCTGGCCGGCAAAGGCCGCATCACCATGGATGAGCACCGGGATGACCTTCCGGCGCTCCGCGGTGTCGCCCAGCGCACGCTGGCGGGCACGGGCCATGCCTTCCACGACGGGATCGACGGCCTCCAGGTGGCTCGGATTCGGCGCGAGCATCACGCCGACGGAATCGCCGCTGCTGGTCTGGCGCACGGTTTCAAAGCCAAGGTGGTATTTCACGTCACCATCGCCAGCGACCATGTTGGGCACGTAATTTTCGCTGAACTCGTAGAAGAGATACTCCAGCGGCTTGCGCAGGAAATTCGCCAGCACGCTCAAACGGCCGCGGTGGGCCATGCCGAGCACGATTTCTTTGCCGCCACAGGCTGGCATGCCTTCGAGGACCGTCTCCAGCGCGACGAGGAGCGATTCGCCACCTTCCACGGAGAAACGCTTCTGCCCCACAAAGCGGCGATGCAGGAAGCGCTCAAAGCTTTCCGCCTCCAGCAGCCAGCGCAGTGCGTCGATGTGCTCCTTCGCGGCCGGTTTCGGCGCTTCGGTGACTTCGATGCGATCAAGGAGCCAGGCGCGGACTTCGGGATTGTTGATGTGCCAGAACTCGAAGCCCGTCTTGCCACAATAGATGCGGCGCAGCTCGCCGAGCATCGTTTTGAGCTTCATCGGCTGACCGCCGCGGAACATGTGCGTCTGCACGTCCTCTTCGAGCTCCTCATCCGTGAAGCCGAGGCCCGCGAGCGAGAGCGAAGCGATCTCCGGCCCCTGGGCGCTGAGCGGATCGAGATGCGCGGCGGTGTGACCGAGAGCGCGGAAGTGATGAATCGCGTTCGTCACGCGCATACGGAAGCTCAGCGTCTTCTCGGACAGAGTGCCTTCAGCGCCCTTCGCGGGCTGCGCGGCCAGTTTGGCCATGCCAAGCTCGAAACCTTCAAAGAACGACGACCACAGCGGCTCGACGGAGGCAGGGTCTTTTTTCCAGTCGATGTATTTCGACTCAAGGAAGTCCGCGTTAGCGCGGTAGGGGAGCGAGGCACTCATTGGGGTGGCTTTACGGGGGAAAGGGGCGCGCAGAGTGCGCTCGTTTTGAGGTTCTGCAAATCAGGAACCGCCTGATTTTTAGGATCTGCGGCGGCTGGCATGCCGTAAAACGTGCGATTGAGCCATCCGGTCAGGCTTTCTGATTGATGAAATGCGGTCTGCGGGCATCGTCGCAGGCTCGATTTCCCCCAAAACTCCCCGTTCATCGACATCCATGCAATCCGACTCCTCGTCCTCCCCGTCGTTCTTCAACCTCTTCAACCGCCTCCTCGGCATCGGCCTGGCCGGCTTCACGCTCGCGTTTGCCCTCGCGTTTGCTTTTAGCGGCATCGGCAACCTTCAGCCGAAACCCAAAGAGCCCGCCAAAGAAGCGGCCGCGCCTGCTGCCGCTCCGGCACCTGCGGCAGCAGCTGCCCCGGCTCCCGCAGCTCCTGCGGCCGCGACGGCTTCTGCTCCGGCTCCCGCCCCCGCTGCTCCTGCGGCTGGCGGTGACTCCTCCGCCTCGAAGGAGCGCGGCAAGACGGTTTACATGCAGGTTTGCTTTGCCTGCCATCAGCCCACCGGCATGGGCCTGCCAAACATGTTCCCGCCGCTCGCCGGCTCCGATTGGGTGAAAGCGAAGAAAGCCGACCGCATGATCCGCATCGTGCTGCACGGCCTGAATGGCCCCGTCCAGGTCAATGGCGTGCCTTTCACCACCCCCGCCCCGCTCATGCCGCCACAGGGTGCCGCCCTCAGCGATGCCCAGATCGCCGATGTGCTCACCTACGTGCGGGCGGAATTTGGCGGCGGTGCCTCCGCCGTCACCCCCGACGAGGTCAAAGCCATCCGTGAGGCCGAAAAAGCCCGCGCCGCCATGTGGACCGAGGCCGAGCTGCTCAAAATCCCCGCCGAGTAAGCTTTCATGAGCCAGCCCGATCCGGTCGTTTCCCCACCTGCGGCATCCTCCTCAGGCGGTAAAGGCTGGATCGGCATGCTCATCGGCATCGTCGGTGTGCTCGTCGCGGTTCTCTACCTCGGGCGCATGGCCGTGAGCACCTTGCCAAAGCCTCCCCTGCCCGTTTTGGCACCCGCCTGGACCGGCAGCCTCACCCTCACCGAGCGGGATGGGCAGCCCCGCAAGCTACCGGACCTCCTCCAAGGCAAGGTCACCATTTGTGCCTCGCTTTACACCGTCTGCCCGCATGGCTGCGCCGCCATCGTGGCGGAGATGCGGAAGCTCAATGAAGCCCACCGCAGCCATCCGGACTTCCAGCAGCTCTCGCTCGCCCTCGCCCCGGAGCGTGACAATGCCAGCTTCCTCAAAAGCTACGCCGAGGGCATCGGCGTGAAGCCGGGAGACCCTTGGTGGTTCCTCACCGGCCCGCAGCAGGGCGTGTGGGACTACCTCACCCAGGCCCAAAAGCTCGATCCACCCCGCCCCATCCCCGAGGAGAAGCGCCTCAACCCCCTCGACTTCTACGAGCACGACCTGCGCATCGTCGTCCTCGACCGCCAGGGGCGTGTCCGCGGCTACTACAGCGTCTTCCACCCGCAGCCCGAGATTGCCGAGACCATGTCCCAGAAGCTCGCTCGCGATGTCGAGCGCCTGCTGGAAAACCCCGCCGATTGACCGTTTCATCTTCGACCTATGAAAACGCTCCTCACCTCCCTCCTCCTCGCCACCAGCCTGCTTCACGCCGCCGATCCCGCGCTCCACACCTACAAAGGCGAAGTCGCCGGCGTCATGTGCAGCGCCTGCAGCAACCACGTCCAGACCGCGCTGAAAACCCTGCCCGGCGTGAAGAACGTCACCGTCACCCCCGCCAAGGACGGCGGCCTGCCGGTCCTCACGGTCACCTCCACGAGTGCGGAAATCACCAAGGAAGCCGCCATCAAGGCTCTCGGTGACAAGGCGAACCAATACATCATCCAGTCCCTCAAGCTCGAGAAGTGAGCCTTTTGCCCTCTCCGGCTCAAAAAGTCCTCGTCTCCCTTCGCGGGGCTGCGTAGCTTTCTGGCCGTGATGTCCAAAAAGACCCTCCTCGTGCCGTTCGCGGCCTTTGGCTTGCTCGTGACGGCTGCTCCGGCGGCGGAGACGATCCTTGTCGTGCTCAAAAACGGCTCCGAGCTTCGTGCCGAGGTTTTGAAGGAACGCGAAGACTCTCTCGTGCTCGATCTCGGCTCCACCGTGCTGACGCTTCCTCGCACGGACATCGCCCGCATCGAAAAGGAAGCCGATAAAGCCATCGCAGGCCAAAAAGCCGCCGCGCAGAGCGAGGACATGTATTTCGTCGAGCCGGGCCGCGAGGCGATGACGGTCGAAAAGAACGTGCAACGCGTCGCTGAGGCCGTCGTGCAAATCCAGACGGCTTCCGGCCTCGGCTCCGGCTTCATCATCAACAAGATGGGCCATGTCATCACGAACCAGCATGTCATCGCCGGCGAGCGGGAGATCACCGTGCTCGTTTACAAAAAGAAGCAGGGCGGGCTGGAGAAGCAATCGTTCACGAAGGTGAAGATCATCGCCATGAACGGCTATCTCGACCTCGCCATCCTGCAGATCGACGACGAGGAGGCAGTGAAGAGCCTGCCCTTCGTGCCCATCGGCGATTCCGATGCGCTCACGCAGGGCCAGCAGGTCTTCGCCATCGGCAGCCCGCTTGGGTTGGAACGCAGCGTGTCGCAAGGCATCGTGAGCATCCGCGCCCGCGAGAACAGCGGCCGCTGGTACATTCAAAGCACCACGCAGATCAATCCCGGCAACTCCGGTGGACCTCTCTTCAATCTCAACGGCGAGGTCGTCGGCGTGAACAACATGAAAGCCGCCGGCGTCGGCGTGGAAGGTCTCGGCTTCTCCATCCCCGCGAACATGCTGAAGCTCTTCCTCAAAAACCGCGAAGCCTTCGCCTTCGATCCCCGCAACCCCAACGCCGGCTTCCGCTACCTGCCGCCGCCTGCGGCGGAATGACGAATCACGAATGCAGAATGACGAACACCTCTGTCATTCCTCAGTCGCCATTCCTCATTCCTCATTCTGAATTCCCATGAAAACCCTCCTCCTCATCACCAGCCTCCTCCTCGCTCTTCCCGCCTTCGCGGCGGAGAAGGTCGAGCAATGGATCAATCTCATGCCGAAGGACACCGTCGGCATCATCGCCTTCAAAAACATGCCCGAGCTGCTCGCCGACTGGGACAAGAGCTCCTTCGGCAAGTTCATGCAGGACGAGGAGACGAAGCGCTGGCTCGAACCGATGAAGGAAGAAGGCGAGCTGCCATGGGACAAGTATTTCAAAGGCGTCTATGGCACGGGGCTTTACGACACGATGAAGGATGAAACGGGTCCCGCCGTGGCCTTCATCGTCATCGGCGAGACCGAGGAGATGGAGAAGACGAAGTCCGTGCCCTTCATCGGCCTCAGCGATGCCTCGCAAAACCAGCCGCAGCAGGAGGAGCACAAGCGCAAGCATCGCGAGCATTTGAAAAAGGAGCAGCATCCCGATCTCAAGGAGAGCACGCTCGACATTGCGGGCGTCAGCGTGAGCATCGCCACGGCTTCGGAGGAGGCGGATGCGCCGTGGGTGGATGCGTTTTGCTTCGTCGATGGCGTCATGATCGAGGCCACGAACCGCCGGCTCATGGAATACATGATCGGCGCGGTGAAATCCGGCAGCGGTGAGGCCAGCGATGAGGTTCGCGGTCACTTTGAGCGTCTCTCGCAGCTTCGTGAAGGCGTGGCGGATCTCACGCTCTACTTCAACGGCACGCGTGCGATCGACCTGCTGAAGGAAAAGCTGGCCGAAGAAGCCAAGAAGCAGGACGGCAAGAAGGCCGCGCCGAATCCGATGGGCGATGTGAAGCCCGAGCAGATCCTCGATGCCGTCGGCTTGAGCGAATTCAAAGGTCTCGCCATCACGCTCGACTTCGCCGATGACCGCTCACGCTCCGACGTGCTCGTTTTCCATCCCGAAAAACCCACCGGCATCCTCTCGTGGGTCTCCAGTGGCGCGAAGGAAGTCGAGCTCCCCGCCTTCATCGCCGATGATGTGGCCAGCGGCCAGGTTTCGACCGTGGAGTGGCTGAAGATGTATGACGGCCTTTTGGGCATGGTCATGAAATTGAGCCCGCAGATGGGCATGATGGCGAACATGTATCTCGCCGGCTTCGAGCAGCAAAACGGCTTCAAAATTCGCGATGACTTCTTCGGCAGCCTCGATGGTGCAAATTTCCAGGTGAGCGACAGCGATGGCAAAACCCAGAGCGAGGTCATGGGCTTCAAGGTCAAGAACGCCGACAAGCTCGGCACCGCGCTCAAAGGCATCCAAAACGCCCTCGGCGGCATGGGCTTCGCCGCGTTCGAGGAGAGTGACTACCTCGGCTACAAGCTGAACACGCTCAAGGCCAGCGGCGGTGGCAGTGGCGATACCGCGGCGCCGGAGATCGCTTATGTGAGCACCGGCAAGTATCTCCTCATCGGCACCGGGAAGCTCGATGCACTGCGCAAAGTGCTCGGCCGCATGAAGGATCCGTCCGGCGGCAGCGTCTGGGAAACGCCGCGGGCTCAGGCGCAGATCGCTTTGCTGCCGAAAGGCTTCAACGGCCTCGGCGTCACCGATTCCAGCAAGATGATCAGCACCGTCTTCAACGCGATGGAGATGGTCTCGAAGCAGGCCGCCACGCAGAAAAAGTCCGCCACCAAGAAAAAAGGTCCCGGCAAAGGCCCCGCGAAAGGCGGCGATGATGATGCCAAACCCGCCGAGGCCGCTGGCGAGGCTCTCGCGAAGTTTGTGGACTCGAAGAACCGTCCCTCCGATGCCACGTTCCAGAAGTACTTCGGCACCATGATGAGCGCCAGCTACTCCCACCCCGATGCGCTGCATGTGCAGATGCTCTCGACGCCTGTGGAGGCCAAGTAACCGCGTCAGCGAATCTTCCTCCTCCTCTTACTCTTACTCTTCCTCCTCCTCCTCGTCGAACGTCTCACACGCTCCTGCCTCGTGAAGCCCTTTCCTCTTCCTTCCTCCACCACGCAGCCCCAGCGTTCCCTCGGCCACCCGGGAGGAGGAGTAAGAGGAAAAGTAGGATTAGGATTGGCAGCGCTGATGATGGCCTCGAGTGCGTTTTGTGCGCCCCTCTACTTCGACGGACCCGAAGTCGTAAAACTCGACTGGGCCACAGGCTCACCCCGCGCCGCGGATTTCAATGGCGATGGCCTCACCGACATCGCCATCATCAATTCGGACCGCGCCCGCATCGAGATCCTGCTGCAACGCAAAGACGGCGTGAAGCCCGGCGAACCGGAGAAAACCTCCCGCGACGATCGCTGGAACCCGATCCTCGAAGTCTCACGCTTCGACAAGCAACCTCTCGTCATCGGTCACGCGGCCTTTGCCCTCGCGGTCGGCGATTGGAATGGCGACAAGAAGCCCGACCTCGCCGCGATCACCGACGACGACAAGCTCGTGCTGCGCATGCAGGATGGCAAAGGTGGCTGGACGCTGAAAAAGGACTTCGCGCTCGATTCGACCTCCGAGGACACCGAGGTGCTCGCCGCCGCCGATTTGAACGCCGATGGCAAAACCGATCTCGCCCTGCTCACCGACACGCGGCTGATGGTGCTGCTGCAAAAAGACAAGGCCGGTGAATGGGCCGATGCGCAAACCTACGCCCTCGGCGAGAGCGGCTGCGCCGGCCTGCATGTGGCCGATTTGAATGCCGACTCGAAGCCCGATCTCTTTTACACCGCGCCGGAAGGCGATGCCTTGCTCGTGCGACTTCAGCAGGACGACAAAAGCTTCGGCGAGGACTGGCGCATCGAGATTCCCGCC
>JBKCXA010000573.1:0-4732 GCA_046316935.1 Prosthecobacter sp. | reverse complement strand
GGTGACAAACTCGTGTGCGTTTACAGCCGCGGTGGCGGACACACGATTGGCGATGACGCGCGTGCCGTGTATGCCCGCACGTCCACCGATGGAGGCCAAACATGGTCCGCCGAGACCGTGGTGGCCGACACACCTGGCTATGGCGAGGTCGAAGTGGGCAAAGGGCTCGACGCCGATGGCGCGATGCTGCTCTGGGTTCGCCGCATCGGCAAAGGCGAGTGGCATCACGATCTCTATCGCAGCACCGACGGCGTGAAGTTCACCCTCGTCACCACGCCGAAGCTCGACGTGCGGCCGATGCAGATCACGGATGTCTTTGCCGTGCCGGAGGTCGGTCTGATGGCATTGTGGTTCGCTGGCGACTATGGCGACAAGCCGACGAATGCCTGGGGCAAGCTCACCAGCAGCGACAACGGCACCACCTG
This sequence comes from Prosthecobacter sp., assembly GCA_046316935.1. Lineage (GTDB taxonomy): Bacteria > Verrucomicrobiota > Verrucomicrobiia > Verrucomicrobiales > Verrucomicrobiaceae > Prosthecobacter. The sequence goes on along the minus strand of JBKCXA010000573.1, from coordinate 4,307 downwards.
GGTGCAAACCCCCATCGAAACCGGCCTCGCGAAAGCCGAGTGGCCCACCGAGCCTGCCGCCGTTTATCTCGGCGATGGCAAAATCCTCGCCATCGGCCGCACCGAGGTCGGCCCCGCGCAGTTCCAACTCACTTCGACCGACTTCGGAAAAACCTGGAAGCGCTCACCGACCAACATCGGTGACATCGCCGCCTCCACGCCGAGCCTGATCCTCGATCCGAAGACCGGCCTCGTGAGCAATTACTACTACCATCGCGGCGCGGGCGTGTTGCGTCGTCGCGTCGTCGATCCCGCTCGTGTGTTTGATCATCCCGACCGCTGGCCCGTCTCCGAGCCCATCACGACAGGCAGCCGCGTCACCTACGATGCCGGCAATGCCAACGCCACGGTGATCAGCGACACGCACTACGTTTCCTTCTACTCCGGCAAAGCGCCTGACACGGGTGTGTATGTTTCCGCCGTGCCAGCGCCGGTCAAATCGCCATAGTTTGACGAACATACTTTTCGCCTATGTGGTTTTCACTGTGTCGATTAGTTCCAAGTTAGCAGGAGCATCCTATTCCCAAGAATAAAGGTCTTCGACCGTATCCCATTTAGCCATGCGCCAGATTATCCTGATAAGCCTCGCTGCCCTGTTGGTTCAGGGCAAAACACTGGGCACGAGCTACATCCTGCCAACGTGGGAAGAATCAGCAACCACCTCCGAGTTTGTTGGAGTCGTTGAGTGCATAGTCGCAGGTGGCATCGTGGCTCGCTATCGAGTGATCGATTCATGGAAAGGGGCTCCGGTTGGCACCGAGCTGAACATCAGCCAACACGTTGACCCATTTGGCCCCCAATTTCCTGTTTCATTTGTGGGCGAGCGGTCTCTGGCTTTTGCCGAAAAAGCCCCGTCTTATCGCATGGGTTCTTTCAGTGCAGGTGGGGCAACTCCTCTTTGGTGGCGCAAGATTCCCACGGACCTCAGATGCTTCAGTGTGGTGCCACTCAAGGAAAAGGCAGCCAGATACTTTTCAAGCTACATGGGTTATAGAGGCGGAGACCTTGATCAGTTCAAAGCCGACGTCATCGAATTCCTCAACTGCGACAGCGAAGGCCAGGAACTGAGGCTGATGCTCGCTGCCGCAAGGAAGAGTCTGCATCTTCCAGATCCGACAGAACCCAGCGACAAGGGCAACGCAGAGGACATCAAGCTCTACGATTGGCTAAGGGCTGCAAAGAACGTAGAGCAACTCTGGAAACGAATTCTTGAACGAGCAGCCCTGCTAAACCCGCCACTCATTCCGAAGACTGAGGAAGAAAATAAAGCCCAAAACCATAAACTCACTTTGCTTGGCATGATTAGCGATGGGGGCCGCGAGCACTGCAAAGCCTTGCTTGAGCAAGCGGATGTCTCCAATCTCCCATGGGACAAAAAGGATATCGAAAGAGCGGCGTCCGACCTCCGATGGAATCTATCACCTGCTCGCGGGAAGAATTTTCCGCCAGAGGATAGCGCTCCTACGAAAACGCCCACGGCCAAGGAGATCTTAGAGGCGGAGTCTGCGCTCATCACGCCATGGGATGACAAAACAGCTCAAGCCTTTGATCTTCTTTGTCACCACTCCCCGGGCTCTTTGGTGCCATTTTTGAATAGATGGCAGCCTTCCAATGACAGGAGAAATCAACAATTCGGATACACGCTTGGTTCCGTCTTTGGTCACCTGTGCGCTTCGGATCGAATCAACCACCTGAAGGCCTTGCTTTCGGCTAAAGATCATTGGATCAAGGTTTCTGCCGCAGTGTATCTCTGCTTCGATGATGCCATACAAGGCAAAGAAGCATTGAGCAAACTTCTGGAACTCGAAGGTGATGCTGGAGCGTGGGCAGCAATCGTTCTCGCAAGCAGGGGCGAGAAAGCCGCGATGCCAAGGGCTCTCGAAGTGATCGCCATGCCTGACGACCAGAGCATGTATTCAATGAACCACCACAACCTACAGCTTCGTCTTCGAGTTTTGCTGTCGAATGTGGCAAGTGCTTCTGGCATTGATCAGCCGCCCGGACCCTCCAAAGAATACTCTGACGGGCCCGAACGCATGATCATCCATCAGCAGTGGCACAAGTCTCTCTCCGACTGGTGGGACGCGAATAAGGACAGAATCAATCTCTCAGACCCATGGAGCAGCACATTGGACAAGCAAAAGGTGGACTGAGTTGAAGCAGTCCAGAGGACTGCACCACATTCCACTGTGCCTGTTTGATCATCTCGCGGCACCATTCGTGCCAAGACGCGGCGGCAAGATGCGTTGTAGCCTCCTTCCATGAAGCCCATCCTCACTCTCCTTGCGATCTCTGCGTTCTTTGGCGGCCCATCTCATGCCGCTCCGCTGAAGGTTTTCATCCTCGCGGGGCAGTCGAACATGGAAGGGCATGCGAAGATCGAGACTTTTGATTATATCGGCGACGATCCGGCCACGGTGCCGCTTTTGAAGATGATGCGTGGCAATGACGGCCAGCCGCGGGTGTGCGAGCACACGTGGATCTCCTACCTCACCGGCAAATACGATGGCAGCGCGAATGGCGAGGGCACGGGGAAGCTCACGGCGGGTTTTGGAGCTCGCGACGACGCGACGAGGTCGAATGGCAAAATCGGCCCGGAGTTCACTTTTGGCCTCACGATGGACGCGGCTCTCAAAGAGCCCGTTTTAATCATCAAGACGGCCTGGGGAGGTCGGAGCCTGAACACGGAGTTCCGACCGCCGAGCGCGGGTCCTTATGAACTCAACGACTACCAAAAGAAGCTCTACTATGGCCCGCCCGGCCACGGCGTGCCGAAGGACATGAACGAATGGCTCGCGGAGAAGAAACGCGAAACCGGCCGCTTCTACCGCTACATGGTCGAGCATGTGAAACACGTGCTCGCCGATCCGAAACGCGTCTGCCCGGCCTACGATGCCAAAGACGGCTATGAAATCGCGGGCTTCGTGTGGTTCCAGGGCTTCAACGACATGGTGGATGGCCACACGTATCCGGATCGTGGCAAGTCAGGCCGCTTTGCGCTCTACAGCGACCTCCTCGCGCACTTCATCCGCGATGTGCGCAAGGACTTCAACGCGCCGAAGATGCCCTTTGTCATCGGTGTGATGGGTGTGGATGGCTTGAAGGCTCCGCCGGACACGCTCGCCTTCCGCGAGGCGATGACCGCGCCCTCACTGATGCCTGAGTTCAAAGGCAACGTCTTCGCCGTGCCCACCGCGCCGTTTTGGTCGGAGGAACTCGCCGTCATCGACGACAAACGCGCCCAAGTCCGCCAGATGGGTCATTTCCTCAACTCCAAGCACAAAGACCACGCCAACGCCGACGGCCACATGACCGAGCAGCAAAAGCGCGACTACCTCAAAGACTACGAAGCCAAGCTCATCTCGCCCGCCGAAGAAGCCCTGTGGAAACGCGGTGCCTCCAACGCCGGCTACCACTACCTCGGCTGCGCGAAAACCTTCGCGCTGATGGGCAAGGCGTTTGCGGAGACGCTGCTGAAGAAGGCACCATGAAGAAGCTGCTCCCACTCATCATAGCCACACTGCTGGCGGTCTTTGGCCCTTCACACGGCATGGACCAGCTCGATGTTGTTTACAAAACGACCGAACAAGGCCCGCTAAAGCTCGATCTGCATTATCCCGCCGCACCGAAGGCTGGAGCGAAGTTTCCGCTGGTGCTTTTCACGCATGGCGGAGGCTGGGCGGCGGGAACGAAGACTATTGAGCGCGGCGTGAGGCTCATGGGCGTGAAGGCGCTGAATGCACAAGGCTTCTGCGTTGCCTCCGTGGACTACCGGCTCTGCACAGCAGGCGGAAACATCACCGTGCGCGATTGCGTGACCGATGCAAAGGACGCGCTCCGCTTTCTCGCGAAGAATGCAGCGCGGTTCTCGCTCGATGCGGAGCACGTCTTCACCTGGGGCGACTCGGCGGGCGGCCATCTCGCGCAGATGCTGCTGCTCTCGCCGCCGGAGTCGTTTGCAGGCGATCCAGCGCTCGCGGATGCAAAGTATCGTCTCATCGCCGGTGTGTCGTGGTATGGGCCGTGTGATTTCGAGAAGATCGACCTCTTCACCCCGCCCGGCGGCAGCGACGTGCGAGATCGCTTTGGCTCCCGCATTCTCAAGCCCGGCGCGGATGAAAAGATGAGGCTCGCCGCCTATCGAGAGGTCAGCCCGGTGAACTACCTGCGTCCCGAGAGCCCGCCACTGCTCATGATGCAGGGTGATAAAGATCCGACGATCCCCGTGCAGCATGCGCATTACATGAAGGAACGCGCCGATGCCGTGA
>JBKCXA010000572.1:0-21491 GCA_046316935.1 Prosthecobacter sp. | reverse complement strand
GCGGTGCCAGCGGAGAAGTGAGCCCCACAGCGAGCACCGTCATCAGCCCCCGATGAAGACCTCGGTGGGATACCGAAACTCCACCACAGCATCTCGTTGATGCGCCGCGCAGAGACGTTCCAGCTCGGTGAGCATCGGGGCATGCAGGGCGTGTCCCGATGCTGGCGCGTAGGAGCAGGAGAGCAGCCGCCCGCGCAGGCCTGCCAGATCGAAGGTCTGGGCGTTTGAAAAGACCTGCTTCTCGAAACATCCGTTTTTGAAAAAGCTCGCCAGCGCCTCTGCATCCACGTTTTCATGCCGCACTTGGGCGTATTCGGGCGCGTAACTGAGCAGCAGGTCCTCATACTCGCGGAGAAACGGCGTGCTGTCGGTCTGCCTCACGTTCCAGATCAGGGCGATCAAGCCTGCCGGTTTGAGCAAACGCGAAAACTCCGCCCGCGCCCGCGCACGATCCAGCCAGTGGAAAGCCTGGGCGGATACGATCCAGTCCATGCTCTGGTCCGGCATAGTCGTCTCTTCACCCGAGGCAGCGATGGAGTGAAACGAGGAACTTCGACCGAGCAGGACTTCGGCAGCCGCACGCATCTCAGCATTCGGTTCCACCGCGAAGACTTCATGCCCCGCATCTAGCAGCAGCTTGGAAAAGATGCCGGTGCCCGATCCGATGTCCGCCACCTTAGAGCCGTCACGCAGCCCGGCCCGCCGAAGCAAGGCCATGACTTCCTCCGGATAGCCGGGGCGATACTTCACATAGTCCGCCACGCGGTTCGAGAAACGCGCCTTGGCATTGTCGGGTGGCTGGTGAGCGGACAGTTTGATCCTGATTAATTCACGAGCCGTGCTGCTTGCGCAAGGATCGCACTTCTGACAGCTCTCACCGGGCTGAAAGCCGCATTTGTGGATAGGTCAGCGTGAACAGGCATCTGCCTCACCTTACCTCCACCCCACTCTTCAACACCTCCATCTGCAACTCACGCCAAGCCGCCGTGCCGTGGCGGGCTTTGACAGGATCGATGGTGAGGGTGTCGCCGGCTTCGAGGAGGAGGCGTTGGACTTTCACGGGATCGACGGCACGAGGGGCGAGGTTTTCTTTCGCGGCGAGTGCGGCGATGACGCCTACGGCCTGGCCGATGTTTAGGGTGTGGGGTTGCAGGCGCGTGGCACCGTTGACCATGCGGCTTTGGCTGAAGTTTTTCTCGGCGGGCAGGAAGCCGTCGATGGTTTCGGGGATGAGGGACTCGAACGGGATGGCGAAGGGGCCGAGGCCGCGTTCGCCAAACTTGTGCGGGATGTCGCTTTCGAGATCGAGGTCGGTTTCGAGCCATTCTTTTCGCATCGAGCCGTGCAGGTCGATGGCGTAGTCGCCGAGCGCCACGGTATGGCGGAACTGCACCGGCTTCGCCTTCGTGCGCTCGATCTCCGACGGACGCAGCGTGTGCAGGCCGATGATGCGGCGGCTCTCGCGGGTGTAGGGGATGATGGAGAAATGCACGAGCACCGGGCGGAAGGGAGCGAGCTCCGGCTGCTCTTGGATCCACGCATCGACGGCGGCGATGTGCGAGGGCGTGTCATAGCCTTCGTCGTTCGCCACGGACCAGTCGGTCTTTCCGACCACGTTCTGGATGTAGTAGAGCAGTTGCAGCGTCTTCAATTGCATGACGCGATTCATGGCGAGACGCGCAGCGGGGTCCTCGATCTCGGCGATGGTGGAGTGAACGTCGTTGTTGTAGTTCAGATGCGTGCGCGTGATGACGCTGTTGTCGGCCGGGCGGGCGCTGTCCGGCATGCCGCGGTAGCCGATGAAGGTGGCCCAGTTCCACGGCTTGGTCTTCAGATCGATCTTCTCGCCCGCGACGAGCGATTTCGAAAAGGCGGCCTGCACCTTGTCGGTATAGCCGGGTGGTTTTTCGCGCAGGAGTAACTCCGCCGGCACGCCCTGCGGATACTGTTTCACCACGGCGGTCCAGGTGTTGGACTGCACATGGCGTTTCGGGTCGATGGCGTCATTGAGGCAATTGCCCACGCGATACCGAGCGCCGGTGAGCGGGATGACATCGCCCCACTCGGTGGCATCGACGAGCACTTTGCTGGCGATGCGGCGCGTGCGGCCCGCATGCGTGATCTCCACGCCGGTGACGGTGTGGCCTTCCTTCGTCACTTTGGAAACGCGGGCCAGCAGGGCGAGATCGAGCACGCCGCGGCCTTTCGCAGCGCCGAGCATGACGTGGAGCAGTCGGCGGCCGACGCGTGGCTCCACGCCGACGTGACCATGCCAGTAGGCGGTGAGGTGATTCACGCCGAGCGGCCGGTAATGCGCGGCGATGAGACCGCAAAGCTCGCGATACAGGCCACGCTCGCGCACGAGCGTGCGTCCTTCATCCATCGAGGTCACGCCCGCGGCCATCGCCTGGCCGCCGATCCACTCCGTCTCCTCCAAAAGGAGCACGCTGGCCCCGAGTCGCGCCGCCTGCACCGCCGCGCCGACACCGCCCGTGCCCGCACCCGCGATGACGACATCGTAGCTCTCGCGCAGAGCATTGAAGTCCGTCGCCTCCAACGGCGTGGCATTCACCGACTTCGGCGGATCGACCGGCAACTGCGCCGCGCCACGACTGAGCACGATGGCCACGTTTTTACCCACACACACGCCACCGGGAATGGCCGTCTTCTTCCAATAGTCCGGCGAGCTGAGCACGCGCTGCCGCGTGAGCACCTCGAGTGCCTCATCGAGCGTCTTCACCGGCATCGTGAGCCGGGCGATCTTCATCAGCAGCGACGCCACATGCTCTCCATCGCACTTTCCCGTCTCGGTGGCGTTCGTGCGCCAGTAGTCCGGCGACTCGATCACGCCTTTCTCTGCCAGCGCCGCGAGATCCTCCTCGTTGAATTGCGTGCTGGCGGCCTGCACGGTGAGTGTGAGGGCAACAAAGAGCGAAAAGACGGCGCGGAAGAGCATGGCGGGCGGTTTGGAAAAACGAGGCACGGAAGGAAACAGCGATGAAGAACGGTCCTTGCGTCGTTGTGATGCCTTCCCAAAGCCTTTTCATGCTCACGAAGCTCCTTTTCTCTCTTTTCATCTCCACCGCCGCGTTGGCAGCCGATGCACCAGTGACCGGTGAAATCTCCGCAGCGGCGTTTCCGAGCATTCAGGCCGCTTTGACGGCAAATCCGGGCAAACTCATTTTTGTGCCCGCAGGCGATCACGTGATCACCGAGAAGCTCCGCGTTCGTGGCGACCGCAGCGGGCTTTGCGGGCCCGGACGCATCATTCAGCAAAATCCGGCTCAAGCGATCATCGAGATCGAAAACGCCAGCGGCATCGAAATCCGCGATGTGACGCTCACGCGGCCTGAGGACCAGAGTGAAACCAACACCGAGGCCCTTCGTGCCCAAAATTGTCGCGATCTGGTGATTGAGAATGTGAAGGTCATCAACAACCGCACGAAGTCGGGCGCGATTTTGGTCACGGACAGCCGCACGACGCGGATCAGCCGCTGTTTGGTGCGCAATTACATGCGTGTGAGCGTGGATGATCGCACGCAGGGCGATGTCTCCGGCTACGCGTTTCGATGCACCGACGGGACGGGGATCATGGTGCGCTACTGCAAGGGCACGCTCATCGAGGGCAACCATGTCATCGAGGAGACGTATTTCCCGTCGAAGGAATGCCGCGAGCAATTCAAGCTGGGCGATTTTGTGAAAAAGAACCCGGAGAAAGGCCCGCATCTCAGCCAGCAGGCCTGGGATGCGGGTTACACGGACAACTGGAGGCAAGGTAGCGCTATCCAGGTGACCGCGCCGGAGGTCAGCGACTTCACGAGGCTGCTCGGCAACCACATCGAAAACGCCGCGCAGGGCATCGACCTGCATTGCGACCACGTCATTGTCTCGAACAACATCGTTAATCATGCGCACATCGGCATGAAGGCCATGCATGGCAGCCGCAATGTGCTCATCACCGGCAATCAATTCATCCGCAACGACCTGTGGGCCATCGGCTTGATGCCCGGCGCCGCGGCGCATCCCGCGCAGGACGGCAAACCCGCCAACGCCGACGGCGGATCGATCATCGCGAACAACCTCATCTCCGATTTCGGCCACGGCGATGCGCACTGGATGTGGGGCAAAGAGCGCTCGCCCTTCAAATTCGACGCCGGGCAGGACCCTGACGATCCACCGCTCACCGACGTCCTCATCCAAGGCAACCTCGTGCACAACCCCGGCCCACCGCGCTACATTTATGATGTGTTCATTTCCACCGAGCCCAGCGGTCCGCAGGGGTTGCATTTCAGCAACAACGTGTTTCCACCGGGCACCCGCGGCGTGTGCAATCTGGAGCTGAAGCCGTGAGCTGGGACGCTCACGTCATCAAAAGTAGTGAGGCACAAAACGGCTGCCGTTGGATGTGATCCGTGATGTGTCCTCGCGGATGCCGATGCCGGCGGGATGGCCGCCGATGATCCAGGAGCCGATGACGGGGTGCTGGCCGTTGAAGCTGACCTCGGGATGCAGCTCTTGGTAGATCCGGGGCTGCGAATCCCACGGGCCGTCGGTGCTTTCCAGGAGGCGGCCGTCCTGCACGAGGCGCACATTGGTGCCTTCGCGGCTGAAAAAGGGCTTTTCGACATGGCTGCGCATGCCCTCGGGGGCGAAGGAGGCGCGCAGGAGATTGGGATGGCCGTCAAACATCTCCGAGAGCAGGACGAGGAAGGCCTTGTTGCTCCAGAGCATCTTCCACGCGGGCTCGATGAGGCGCTGGCAGCGGCCCGGCAGATGGCGGGCGAAGTCCTCCTGCCACATCCATTCCCAGGGGTAGAGCTTGAAAAGCAGCCCGATCACCCGGTCCTCGTGATCGACGAGTTCCTGATGACCGGCATGCCAGCCGAGATCCTCCACGGCAAAGTCGAGGGTGGCCTTGCCCGCCTGGCGGCAGGTGTCGATGAGGTAGAGCAGCGTGCGCCAGTCCTCCTCGCTGTCACGCTGGGCACAGAAGTGGATGATTTCCGCCGGCCATGCGGACCATGCGGCGAGGAGCTGCTCATGGATGGAGTTGAACTGGTCGTGCTGCGGATGTGTTTGCTGAAGCCATTGCCACTGGATGACCGCGGCTTCGAGGAGGCCGGTGGGTGTGTCCGCATTGTATTCGAGCAGTTTCGGCTCGCCGCTGCCGTCCCACATCAGGTCAAAGCGTCCGTAGAGGGATAGGTCGTCACGCTCCCAGGAGGCGATGACCTCGCGCCAAGCCGGCTCAGGAATGGCGAGGCGCTGCCGCCAGTCATCACGGATGGCCTGTTCGGCGGCGACGATGCACAGGTGCTGCAGCTCGGCCGTGGTCTTTTCCAATCGATCGATCTCGAAGCTGCTGAAGCGGTAACAGGCGGACTCGTCCCAGTAGAGCTCGTCGTCGATGGTGTGAAAGGTGAGGCCCAGAGCCTCAACCTGCGCCTGCCAGTCATGACGCGGATTTTGGAGGAGACGTCGCACGACGGATCAACTGCCGGAGGATGAGCTGGAGGAGTAGCCGGACGAGCGCCCGGTGCTGCCAAATCCGCCGCGGCTGGAGGTGGAAGAGATGGTGCGGGATGCATCGCTATGTTGCACGCCCGAATGGACCGGTGCGCCTGCGGGCTGCCTGCCATAGTCATCCATCGGTGGGGTGAATACGCCAGGCTGGCTCGTGAGGGAGCTCGCCGCGGCGGACGTCACGGCCCCGGCGGGCAACGGATGAACGCCGTTGCGATACCCGCTGCGATAGTAGGACGACGAGGAATGATAGGCCTGCGTGCTGTGATAGCGCGACCACTTGCCACAGCGGTAGTAACCCCAACGGGAGTCGTAGTGATCGTAGGGGTAAGGGTACCAGCCGGCGCAGGGGGCGTGGAAATAGCCGAGCTGCGGGTCGTAGGCATTGTGAGGCGGGACTTGGCGCGAAACATCGCCTCCGGGGCTGAAGGCGGGCAGCGAGGAACGCATCGCTGGATTGAGCGAATCCGGAGGCAGGATGGCCGTGTCATGGATCCGCTGCGCCGCAGGCTCACGGCGGCAGCCGGTGACTCCCAGGCTCACCCCCGCAAGCGTCAGCATGACAACTCGGCTACGTTTCATCCTCGTGGAGATTAATTGCCCATGGCGGCGGCCAGGATCAGCGACACGCCGATGATGACACTGCCGGCGAGGACGGCGGCGGCCACGTTTTTGTGCTCAAAGATCTCCTGGTGGAGGTTTCCGGGCGTCATCTTGTCGAACAACTTGTAGCCGATGATGGCCATGACGATGCCCGCCAGCCCGAAGACGGCAAAAAGCATGAGACCGTGCGAAACTGAGTATTCAGCGAGGATGGGATGCGTGAGGAACGACATGATCGAGAGCGTGAGGTTAGGTCGGCAATGCCGCCGGACGAGGCGCAACAATGCTCCAGACATGGTAAAGGCAACTTGGAATTGATGGGCGAGTTGCCGCCGGAGTGATGGATTAGTGGAGTGATGGTTTTACAGCACTCCATCGCTCTACTCTCAAGGCCCGGCCTCACTCGCCGCCTGCTCGCAACCTCCAACGGGCTCTTTGAATGCTGCGGCCGATGTCGAGCCAGCTTTGCTCGAAGTCGGTGATGGGATAGAAAAAGGCGTCCTCGGGCCAGTCGAGCCGCTCAAATTGATCCGAGCGGGATTCGAGGCTGAGCAGCGCGTCCTCAAAATAGGGCTGGTCGTCCGTCTTGAGCAAAAACTCGCCTCCGGGCCTCAGGATGCGGGCGAGGCCGTCGAGGAATTCGGCCTGGTTCACGAGGCGGCGGGCGGCATGCTTCTTTTTCGGCCAGGGATCGGGGCAGAGCAGATGCAGCCGGCTCACGCTCGCCCGCGGCAGGAGCCAGGCGACGGTGTAGGCGCTTTCGAGGCGCATGATGCGGGCGTTGTTGAGATGCCGCGCCTCGATCTTTCGTGCCGTTTTGCTCACACGGCCGAGCATGCGCTCCACGCCGAGAAAATCCCGCTCCGGATGCTGTGCGGCCATGCCGAGGAGGAAGGTGCCATCGCCACAGCCGAGGTCGATCTCCAGCGGACGCGAGGGATCAGGGAAGATCTCGGCGTGCTGGAGTTCGCGGAAGTGATCGGGAGGGACGAAGAGAGCGGGCATTGGGGAATGACGAAACCAGAATGACGAATGACTAAAGGCGGAAGGAATGAATGACGAAGCACGAAGTGCCAAGTAGATGATTTTGCCTGCCATCGGAGGATTTCCGGTTAATGGCAGGGCTCGCATGTCCGCCACCACTCCCACTCCTGCCACGTCCCAGCGATCTCATCGTGCCATCCGGTTGTTCCTCGGCCTCGTCTGCTTCCTGGCGGGCGCGGCGGTGATGGTGGTGGAAATCAGCGCGTTCCGGCTGCTGGCACCGTTTTTTGGCAACACGGTCTATACCTCGACGGCGTTGATCGGCGTGATTCTGGTGGCCTTCAGCGTGGGCGGGTATCTCGGCGGCTGGCTGGCTGACCGGAAGATGGCGCTGGACCTCATCGGCTGGCTGCTGGCGGGCGCGGCGGTGCTCACGCTGTTCATTCCGGCCTTTCACATGGCTTTCAGTCTGCGTTTGAGCGCGATGGGGCTGATCAGCGGGCCGGTGATGATCTCCGTGATCCTTTTCGCGATGCCGGGTGTGCTGCTGGGAGCGGTTTCACCGGCTTCGGTGAGGTTTTACAGCCTGGCGGACAAGGACAGCCACATCGGTGCCTCGGCGGGCACGATCAGCATGCTGGGCTCGCTGGGCAGTTTCGTGGGCACCTTTCTCTCCGGCTTCTTCCTGCTCTCGACGTTCGGCGTGAAGGCCATCTTCCTGGGCACGGGCGTGATGCTGCTGGTGCTTTCGATCGCCTCGTTTGTGATGGCGAAAAACGCGGGCAAGCAACTGCTGCCGATCATCCTGAGCGGACTGGTCGCGGGCGTGGTGGGCGGAAGTGCGAAGGCCGCGCCTGAGAAGGGTCTCGTCTATGAGCACGAGTCCTTTTACCATCACATCCGCGTGCTGGAGGAGGGTTTGGCCCCAACCCGCCTGCGCCTGCTGCTGCTCGATTCGACCCAGGAGGGCGGCATGAACGCGGACACGGGTGAGATCATCCTGCCCTACCAGGAATACTGGAAGCTGGCCTTGCTGCGCGAGAAGGAAAAGGTGGAGAGCGCCCTGTTCATTGGCGCCGGGGCCTTTGGCATGCCGGAGAATGTCTCGCGTGACTTCCCCGAGGCGTCCGTGGATGTGGTGGAGATCGACCCGCAGGTCATTGAGGTGGGAAAGAGGTTCTTCAAACTGGATGAGCATCCCAAAGTGATGGCGCATGCCGCGGACGCTCGTCGTTTCCTGAATCTGGCGGGTGAGAAGAAGTGGGACCTCGTGTTTGGCGATGCCTACAACGGCCGCCACGCCATCCCGGCGCATCTGGCCACGCAGGAATTTTTCCAGCAGATCGCCGATCACCTCACGTCGGACGGTGTTTACGTCATGAACATCATCGCGAGCGTCAACGGGCCGCAGTCGGAGCTCACGGCGGGGATGATGAGCACGTTGAGAAAGGTGTTTCCGCACGTGGAGGCTTTCGCCGTGGGCGGTCGGTCGGACCAGACCCAGAATGTGATCCTGCTGTGTTCGCGGCAGGATCTGAAGCCGCGCATTGCTGATCGCTACTTTGCCCGCGGCTCCTGGCAGCAGCGGCTGACGAGCCGCCTCGTGCCCACCGGTCAGCTTCCAAAGCCGGGTCTGGCCTTCACCGATGACCACAATCCGGTGGATGCGATCATTGCCCGCGGCTTGCTGGAGTAGTCGCGAGGACCTCAGCGGGTCACCGCAGGGAAAGGATCAGCACCTGACGAGTCCACGAAGAACTCACTGGCCTCCCCATCGGGGATGCCGGCATTGCGGATGCCTTCGAGACGGCGGCGGCTGCCACGCTCGGTGGAGGGACGGTTCGCGGTGCGCTGGATGAAATCAGTGATCACCGGCGCGGCGACGACGGCGCTGGCGGCCAGCAGGGTGAGGGCGATCACATTGGAGGACCCCCGGCGCATGCCCCGGCCAAACAGGATGCCCAAGGCGCAGCCGGCGGCCGCGGGGGCGATGACGTTGGCGTAGGTCTCGTAGTTCAGGGCGGGGTTCTCTTGCTGCATGAGCAAACATAAGCCCGAGGCGAACAAACTCCAAAGAGGAATTTGCCCGAACCTTGCTCCTTGGCTAAGAACCGCGCACTCATGAGCAAATCCGTCCTCCCCAAACGCTACGCCCTCATTCTCGCCGGAGGCAGCGGCCAGCGCTTCTGGCCCATCTCCCGCGACGCCCAGCCCAAGCAGCTTTTGAAGCTCTTTGGAGACAAGACCCTCCTCGAGCTCACCATCGAGCGTCTCGACGGCATCGTGCCAAAGGAAAACATTCTCATCCTCACCAACAAGCAGCAGGAGGCCACGGTGCGCTCGATCATCAAGACGCTCCCGGCCGAAAACATCGTGGCCGAGCCGGAAAAGCGCGACACCGCCCCAGCCATCGCCCTGGCCGTGGGATGGGTGGTGGCCCGTGATCCGATGGCGACGATGATCGTGCTTCCGGCGGATCATTTGATCGAGAACAAGGCCGAATTCCAACGCGTGCTCAGCAATGCCTCCCTGGCCGCCGAGAACAGCGGAAACCTTGTCACCGTGGGCATCAAGCCCACCTGGCCCTGCCCCAGCTACGGCTATGTGGAGCGCGGCCGGAAAGCCAGCATCGGCGGCGTGGACGACCTTCCCGTGTGGGAGGTGGCCCGCTTCCGTGAAAAGCCCAATCCCGACCTCGCGGAGCACTTCATCAGCCAGGGAAACTTCCTCTGGAACGCCGGCATGTTCATCTGGACGATTCCCGCCATCTTCAGCGAGCTGAGCCGCCACTGCCCCGTGCTGGCCGACTTCGTTTCCGAGCTTCGCGGCTCCAAAGACTTCTCCGCCACCGTGGCGAAGCAGTTCAGCAAGCTGCCCAAACTCTCCATCGACTACGCCTTGATGGAAAAGGCCACCCGAGTGCTGAACATCGAAGCCACCTTCGACTGGGATGACGTGGGCAACTGGACCAGCGTGGGCCGCTATCTCAAAGCGGATGACGATGGCAACCAGCACAACTGCGCCTTCTCCCAGCAGGAAGCCTCCAACAACATCGTCTTCACCCAGACCGGCCAGCATGTGGCTCTCATCGGCGTGCAGGATTTGATCATCGTCGCCTCCAAGGACGGCCTGCTCGTGGCCGACCGTGCTCGTGCGGAAAACATCAAAAAGCTCGTCGATGGCCTGCCGTCGGAGCTGCGCTAAAAATGGCTCGAATCCTCGCCATCGATCACGGCACCGTGCGCATCGGCCTGGCGCTGAGCGATGAGCTGGAGCTCGTGGCGAATCCCTTCAAGACGCTCGATGCTCATCACGAGCCGGAGCGTGCCATCGCCCGCCTTGTGCAGGAGAAACACATCGCGAAAATCGTCATCGGCATGCCCTTCCGCATGGATGGCCAGCGCGGCGAGGCAATCGAGCGCGTCGAAAAATTCGCCGAAAGGCTCGGCAAGGAGCTGCGGCATGAGATTCCCATCGAATTCGTCGATGAGCGCCTTTCATCCGTCGAAGCCGAGGCCTCGCTCTCGCGTTCCGGCATCACCGATCGGAAAGAGCGCAAAGAAGTGGTCGATCAGCTCGCCGCGGTGGTGATCCTCCAGGACTATCTCAACACCCAACGCGGCCCCGAGGGCTTCCTGCTGCCGGATGAATCCTTCGAGATGCCCTGGAGCGGTGAAAAACCACGGAGAAGGCGTTGAGGTCATTCATCAGCAGTGATGTGCCCCGCGAGTGTTTACATAGAGAGAGTAGAGACTCTGTGAGGCGGTGATGAAGAGGCGGTTCCGCTTCGGGCCGCCGAAGCAGACATTGCTGGCGGTCTCGGGCAGTTTGATGAAGCCGATGAGCTGGCCTTCCGGGTTGAAGACGTGGACACCATCGTAGCCATCGCCGATCCAGCCGGCGCTGCACCACAGATTGCCCTCCACATCGCAGCGGATGCCGTCGGAGTTACCCTTGGCCTTCGGATCGGCGAGCTGGCCTTTGTTGGTGGCAAAGACCTTGCCGTTTTTCACCGTCTTGCCGTCCACGTCATACGCGCGGATGTTCTTCGGGCTGCCGGTATCAACGATGTACACCTTCTTGTAATCGGGTGAGAAGCAGAGGCCGTTCGGCTTTTCGAGGTCCTCGGTGATCTTCGTGATCTCGCCGCTCGGGTCGATGCGATAAACAGACTCCTTCAGCAGCAGCTCGCCCTTGTTTCCCTCGTAGTCCATCATGCTGCCGTAGCCGGGATCGGTGAACCACACGGAGCCGTCAGGATGCACCGCGCCGTCATTCGGAGCGTTGAGAGGTTTGCCATCAAACTTGTCGGCGAGCACGGTGATCTTGCCATCGAGTTCATAGCGCACCACGCGGCGCGTGGCGTGCTCGAAGCTGATCTGGCGGCCCTGGAGGTCAAAGGTGTTGCCGTTGCTGTTGTTGGCGTTGTTGCGCATCACGCTCACATGACCGTCCTCGGGCAGCCAGCGCATCTGCGCGTTGTTCGGGATGTCGCTCCACACGAGGTAGTTTCCGGTGCCATTCCAAGCAGGGCCTTCCGCCCACAGCATGCCGGTGTGCAGGCGGCGGATGGGCGCATTGCCTTGAACGAGTTTTTCAAATGATGGATCGAGCGCGAAGACATCGGGATCGGGGTAGCGCTCGGGCGTCTGACCGCTCCAATCGCGGGCGAAGGCGGATGTGGCGGTGGCAGCGACGAAGGAACTGAGGAAGGAGCGGCGGTCGGTGGTCATGGCGGCGGCGTTTTTAGCGATTGAGCAGAAAAAACGCACGAAAAACTGCATCCACGCGGCTAAATTGCGTGAACAATCGACTTGCCGCGTGATCTCACGCACGCACAAAAGAGACGCCCCAATGCCCCCGGTGAACAATGCCCCTGAGACCAGCTTCGATGCCCCCGCGACGAAGACCTGGGTGGCATGGATACGAAACAAATTCCTCGCGGGTCTGGCCCTCGCCGCGCCGCTGATCGTCACCTTCTGGATTTTGCAGTTTGTGTATGGCCTGCTGCACGGCTGGGCGGAAGGGCTGCTCGGCTATGTGGCGGAGATGGCAAAGGAGGTGGCCGGTCATGAGGTGATCAGCCTCGAGGATCCGATGGTGAAGCGCATCACGGCTTTCGCGGGCTTCATGCTGCCGCTCGTCGTCGTGGCCAGCCTCGGTGTGCTGGCCACGAACGTCATCGGTGCCCGCGTCGTGCATGCCACGGACAAGCTGCTGCTGCGTGTGCCGATGGTGGCGGTCATTTACAAGACGCTCAAGCAGGTGATCGACGCCTTCCGCGGCTTTGGAGCCAAGCAGAACCTGAAACGTGTTGTTTACATCGATCAAGGCGGCGGCGTGCGCATGCTCGGCTTTGCCACCGGCCAGTTCACTGACACGCAGACGGGCAAAGCCATGACCTGCGTGCTCGTGCCCACCTCCCCCAGCCCGATGACGGCCATCCTGCTCATCGTGGACACGGACAAGATCATCGACGCACCGATCAGCGTGGAGGATTCAATGAAGATGATCCTCTCCGGTGGTCTCGTGGGCCCACAAGCCACCGTGCCTCCGCTGAACCAGAAGCCCGCCACGGCCGAACCCGAGACGAAGCCGAAGGAAGAGGAGAAGAAAACCCAGCCGCTGCTGCCCGTGGGCCTCCCGCGTGCCGAAGATTTTGATTCTGGCGACAACGACATCCTCGCCGAGGCCCTCCGCGCCGAGCCACGCACCCGCCGCTGGCTCCCGGGCCTCGGCTGGAAGAAGAAATAGCTCATGCTGGCCGCTGTTTTCGCCCTTTTGAGCCTTTTGGCCCTCAACGCGGTCCTTCAGGCCAAATCGCGATGGCGCTGGAAGCTGCGTCTCGTGACGCTCGAGTTCGGTCACTGGCTCTCGCTGGTCTGCGCAGGCCTCGCGGCATGGCACTGGGCGTTTTTGGTGCTCGCCGTGGTTTTTCTTCGTCCTGCCTGGCAGGCCTCGCGAATCGCGAAAAAGCATGCCCTGCCCTTTTCATGGCTGCAGCTCTGGCTTCCGCGTCTCAAAGGCCAAAATGTGATCGTCACGCGGACATGTGCCTTCGAACACGACGGTGAAAAGATCGATGTGGTGGTTTACACGCCCGCTGGCGACGTGGCCGATTTTTTCCAAAAATCGAGCCCTCAGCCTCCCCAGGCTCGATTTTCGGAGAAAATCGGCCACCCTCCAAAACGTCGCTGCATCGTGGCACTGCACACCGGCGGCTGGGATAGCGGTGATCCAGGAGAGTTTCCCGCTGCCAATCGCGAACTCGCCGCGCGATGCGATGTCGCGATTTGCTCCGTGGGCTATCGCCTCGCCCCGAAGCATCGCTGGCCCTCGCAGGCCGAGGACACTCGCCGCGCCATCGCGTGGGTGCGGGAGAATGCGGCCTCGCTCGGCATCGACGCGGACGATTTGATCCTGCTCGGCCGCAGCGCCGGAGCCCAAATCGCCACGGCGTGTGCCTTTGGCATGCCGGAGCTGCGTGTGAGCACCTGCATTGCCGTGTATGGCCCGCCGGACATGTTCTTCGCGCGGAAGTGGTCCTACCCCGATGACATCCTGAAGTCCCTCAAGCTCGTGCAGCAATACATGGGCGGCGATCCCGAGGACCTGCCGGAGGTTTACCGCACCGCCTCCGCCAGCGAATTCGTCAGCGAAGCCAGCCCCGCCACCCTGCTCATCCACGGCGAGAGCGATTCCCTCGTCTGGGTCGAGCACAGCCGCCGTCTCCACGCCAAAATGCAAAACGTGGCCCGCAGTTCCTACCTCGAACTTCCCTGGGGCGACCACGGCTGCGACTACTTCCCCAGCTCCCCCGGCGGCCAGTTGTCCCTCGCGATGATGGAGCGGTTTTTGAAGGGCTCATCGTGACACTTGCTCTATTTCTGAAAATCAGTCATAGTGGGGTGTGATCCGCAGTTTCTCCTGTTCTGAGACCCAGCTTGTCTGGCAGGGCATCCGCAGCCGCCGCCTCCCATCCGACATCCAGGATGTGGCCAGGCGAAAGCTCCGCCTGCTGAACAATGCTGCCTCCTTGCAGGACCTGCGGGTGCCGCCTGCCAATCGTCTGGAGCCGCTCAAGGGAGATCGAAAGGGCCAGTGGAGCATTCGTGTGAATGACCAGTGGCGTCTTTGCTTCCGCTGGACCGATGACCAGCACGCCGAGGCCGTGGAGATCGTCGACCATCATTAAGCCCATCATGAAACGCCTGAAAAACATCCATCCCGGGGAGGTCCTCCTCGAAGACTTCCTGAAGCCCCTCGGCATCAGCCAGTATCGGCTCGCGGTGGCCTGTGGCCTCCCGCACAGCCGCATCACGGACATCGTCAAGGGACGCCGTGGCATCAGTGCGGACACCGCCTTGCGACTCGCCAAAGCACTGGGAACGTCCGCCGACCTCTGGCTGGGCCTGCAAAAAGACTTTGATGTGGAGGAAGCCAGCCGGGAATACGAGAAAACATATCGCAACATCCCGCTCCTCGCTCACGCCGCGTAAGCGTCACGCCCACTCGAGCCCGGCTGGCAGCTCAAAGTCCGCGAACTCCACATGCAGGATGCACCTGTGCCTCGCGATCGAGGATTTTCCAGACGCGTGAAGCAGCAGCGGTCGCATCATGAGCACATCGCCCGCTTTGGCTGTGCAAACATGCTCGGGAATTTCAGCACGAAGCGACTGTATGCGCTCCGCGTCGAGCTTGCCGAGCACATGCGAGCCCGGGAGCACGCGCAGAGCGCCGTTTTCTTCATCGGCTTCATCGAGATGCAGGCGCAGCGTGAGCATGCGTTCGAGAAGCTCCGCGGGTGGCTGAACATGCGGCAGGCCTTCTTTGACGCTCCACGGGCCGAAGCCGGAAACCTCGCGTTTTTCGCGAACGGCAATCGTGAGGTCCTGATGCCAGGTCACGAGCCAGTTCGTGTCCGGGGATTTGTCGAACAAAATGGCCCGAACGGCTTTCGGTGGGCATTTAAGGACCCTCGCCACCAGATCGAAAAGGGGCGGTGGAGGAGAAAAAGCCTCCAATCGCCTTCCGGCACGCGAAACAGGCCCGAGCTCGCGAATCAGCTCCGCGCACGTTTCCGTGCTGAAAACGTTTCTCACCATCTCAAAGCCTTCCGTGGCCAGTTTCATGTGTTTTTCGATGCCGGGGCGGCCGGGGAAGGCAAATGGCAATTCCGGGGCATTTTCCCCCATTGAGCCGACCCGATTCCAGCGTATGAGCACGGCCCGCCATGCTCATTCCGACCTCTTTCCCCACCTCCAACGGCCCTGCCGAGTCGAAGCCGCTCATCTCGCAAGAGGGCTGGATCGTGCAGCACATGTTTTACACCATCGATCACGGTTACTGGGCTGCTTTGACGCCCGAGGAGCGTGACGAGCGCCGCGCGAAGTTTTTCAGCACCGTGGAAAGCATCCGCAAGCACCCTGGCACACAGCTTCTGTGCTTTGCCATGGTCTCCGCGAAGTCGGATCTCGGCTTCATGCTGCTCACACCGGATTTGCATGACTCGCAGCGCTTTGAAAAGCAGCTCAGCCTCGCACTCGGCACGGATGTGCTCACGCCCTGCTACAGCTACCTCAGCATGACGGAGTGGACCGAGTACTCGCAGAGCGAGGACGAGTTCAAAGCGCAACTCGAGAAGGCGGAAGGCCTCGCGCCCGGCTCGGAGGCTTTTGAGAAGCGTCTCGGCGAGTGGAAGGGCCACATGACGAAGTATTTCAACGACCGCCTCTACCCGAACATGCCGGACTGGCAGGTCATGTGCTTTTACCCGATGAGCAAACGCCGCAACGTGGGCGCCAATTGGTATGCGAACGACTTCGCGAAGCGTCGCGAGCTCATGGGCGGCCACGCGAAGACGGGCCGCAAATACGCCGGCAAGGTGCGCCAGCTCATCACCGGCTCCACCGGCCTCGACAGCCACGAGTGGGGCGTGACCCTTTTCGCGCACGATGTCTTCCAGGTGAAGAGCATCGTCTATGAAATGCGCTTTGATGAAGTGACGACGCAGTATGGCGAGTTCGGCGATTTCTACATCGGCATCCAGCCGCCGACTGCGGAGCTGCTGCAGCGCGTGATGCTCGGTTGATTTTGGCCGCGCAGGCTCCTAAAATCCCCGCATGAACGCCGCCACTTCCTTCTCGCCAGCTGCCCTGCAGATTTTCGAGTTGTTCAAGACTCTGCCAGTCGATGAGCAGGAGAGCGTTTGCGAAAACTTGCGTCCAGCTCAGTCGGCGGATGATTTTGATGTTCCCGACTGGCACTGGGATGTGCTGGAGGAGCGGGAACGACTTCACCGGCAAGGTCTCGATCCCGCCATTCCGGTTGAAGAGGCATTCCAATACATCCGCGAACAGCTGCGGGCGCGTCGGCAGGCCCTATGAAGGTGCATGTTCATCCCGGCGCCAGGGAAGACATTCTCGAAGCGGCATGGTTTTATGACGAGCAGGAGGCTGGACTTGGAGATCGTGTGGTCAGCTTCCTCGAAAGCCAGATCCACGACATCGCTCGCACAGCGGGCATCCATCGTCGATATGGACGCTTCCACGGGGCTCTGGCTCAAGGAGCCTTTCCCTACTACATGATTTACTACACGCTGGAGCTTGATGGTCTGCATGTGCGGGCCGTCCTTGACCATCGGCGTGATCCCAAGCACATCCGTCGCCGTCTCCGCAGCGCCTGATCAGTCACTGAAATGCAAAACCAGCCCCTCACCATCGCCGACCGTCAGTTCAGCTCCCGCCTCATGCTTGGGACGGGAAAATTTGCCAGCGGCGAACTCATGCGGGACGCGATCATCGCCTCCGGGACGGAGATCGTGACCGTCGCGCTGCGCCGGGCGGCTTTGAGCGGCAAGGGCGACCCTTTTGCGAACATCCTCGATTTCATCCCGAAGAACGTGCTGCTGCTGCCGAACACCAGCGGCGCGATGAATGCCGGGGAGGCCGTGCGGCTCGCGAGGCTCGCCGTGGCGGCCGGTTTGCCGAACTGGGTGAAGCTCGAGATCCACCCAGACCCTCGCTACCTGCTGCCGGACCCCATCGAGACGCTGAAAGCGGCCGAAATCCTCGTCAAAGAAGGCTTCAAAGTGCTGCCCTACATCAATGCGGACCCCGTTTTGGCCCGTCGGCTTCAGGATGTCGGCACGGCGACGGTCATGCCGCTCGGCTCGCCCATCGGCTCGCATCAGGGCATCACCACGCGTCGGCAGATTGAGATCATCATTGCCCAGGCCACCGTCCCGGTCGTCGTGGATGCCGGAATCGGCGCTCCCAGCCACGCGGCGGAGGCCTTTGAAATGGGCGCGGATGCCGTGCTGGTGAACACCGCGATCGCGGTGGCCTCCGACCCCGTGCGCATGGCGAAGGCCTTCAAAATCGGCGTCGAGGCCGGTCGAGCCGCCTTTGAGATCGGGCTGGGCGAGTCCGCAGAGGTGGCCTCGGCCACGAGTCCGCTGACGACGTTTCTCTACCAATAAAAGAGCTCCCGGAGCGTGGGATCAACCCTTCACCAAGTAGGTGAAGACGATCACTCCGAGAAACAACAGCGAGAAAGCGAGAACCATTCCGGTAAACATAGCGGCGGGCAGATAGCGTGCTGGGGGCCGCCTGCCAGTGAAAATTTCCCCTTGCTAAAAAAGGTCTCTGAGGCAGACTCCGCGCCCCTATGGCAAAAACCTGCTGGCTTGAGCGCGAAAAGCGCAAACTTAAAACCGTCTCCAAATATGCGAAGCTCCGCGCCGAACTGAAGGCCGCTGGAGACTACGTCGGTCTGTCCCTGCTTCCCCGTGACGCCAGCCCGACACGCCTCACGAACCGTTGCCGCGTCTCCGGTCGTCGTCGCGCCTACATCCGTCGTTTCCAGATGTCCCGTCTCACCTTCCGTGAAATGGCCTCGCAGGGCATGATCCCCGGCGTGACCAAGTCCAGCTGGTAAGCCGCTCATCCGAATTCTGGCTCCAAAAAGCCCGGCCCGGCCTCAAAACCGGGCCGTTTTCATGCAGAGGCGCTGCTTTCTCCCGTATCCATCAACGCCGCGCCCCTGCCCAGCGAATGCCCACTTACTCCTACATCGCGGAAGATCCCGAAAAAGGCTGCCCGTCCTGCCGCCGGGGTTTTGACCTGCGCCGGCCCATGGACCGCGCTCCGCTGGAGGTGTGCCCCCTTTGCAAAAAGCCCGTGAAGAAGCTCGTCGCGGGCTTCAACACCCCCAAATACACCAAGCCGCTCTCCGTCTCCGATGCTAAAAAGGCCGGATTCACGATTCTCGAGAAGCGCTGCGACGGGAACTACGAGAAGCTCTAAATGACGCTCTTTCTCGCCAACGCCGCCGCCGAACTGGCCCACGAATGGCATCCGGACCCCGCCTTCCACTTCTGGCGTGTCGTCATCATCCTCGCCATCGTGCTGCTGAACGCCTTCTTCGTCGCCGCGGAGTTCGCCATCGTCAAAGTGCGTGACAGCCAGATGCAGGCCGCCATCGACGACGGCGTGCGCGGCGCGAAATTCGCCCGCCAAGTCACGCGCAACCTCGATGCCTACCTGTCCGCCGGACAGCTCGGCATCACGCTCACCTCCATCGCGCTCGGTATCTTCGGTGAGCCGTATGTCTCCACCGTGCTGCAGCCGTTCCTTTTCAAAATCGGCATCACTAGCGAGGCCGCCGTCAGCCTCACCTCCATCCTCGTCGCCTACGCGCTTGTCACCTACATGCACGTCGTCTTTGGCGAGCAGGCCCCGAAGGTGCTCGCCATCCGCAAATCGCTCACCGCCACGCTCTGGGTCGCCCGGCCGCTGCATATCTTCTACATCTGCACCCGGCCCGCCATCTGGCTGCTCAGCAACAGCACGAACCTCGTCCTGCGTCTCTTTGGCATCACCAGCGTCTCCGAGCACGAGATCGCCCACTCCGAAGAAGAGCTGCGCCACATCGTCGCCGAGAGCCAGAAATCCAAGGAGGTGACGGAAACCGAGAAGGACATCCTGCTCAACGCACTCGCCCTCAACGACCGCTGCGCCCGCGATGTCATGACGCCGCGCAACACCGTCGTCTCCCTCGACGCCGATGACAGCTTCGAGGCGAACCTCAAAGTCGCTATCGACAGCAAGCACACGCGTTATCCGCTCGTCGAAGGCCACCTCGACCAGGCCATCGGCATCATCCACATCAAGGACCTGCTCGCCCTCGTCGGCAAACCGCAGCCCGACCTCCGTAAGATCAAACGCGAGCTCCACATGGTGCCCGAGCTCATGCCCATCGACAAGCTCCTGCGCTTCTGCCTCGACAAGCACGTCCACTTCGTGCTCGCCGTCGATGAGTTCGGCGGCGCCGTCGGCGTCGTCACGCTCGACAACGTGCTCGAAGAGATCGTTGGCGACATCCAGGACGAGTTCGACCACGAGATCAGCGAGTTCCGCCGGATCAACGAAAACGAATTCACCGTCGAAGGCACCTTCAACCTCTACGAACTCGCCGACCACGCCGGCATCGAGCTCGAAAGCGACGAGGTGACCACCATTGGCGGCTACGTCACCCACCTCCTCGGCCACCTGCCCAAACCCGGCGAAAAAGTCATCATCGAAGACTACGAAGTCACCACCACCAAGGCCGACCTGCGCCGCGTGGTGCAGCTTCACTTCCGGAAGATCACCAAGTCCTCCGACGAAGAAAACGAGTCCGGCGAGTGATTACCCTCTCCACCGATACCCCACGCCGCGGATCGTTTCGATGATGTCCTCCGGCTCACGCTCGATCTTTTTGCGCAGTTTGGCGATATGTTGATCGAGCGTGCGGCTCTCCGGCATGTAGTCGAGCCCCCAGCAGACATCGAGCAGCACATCGCGGCTCAGCGCCTGACCGGGACGCTCGTGGAGCAGCTTCAAAATGGAAACCTCACGCGGTGTGAGGTCCACGCTGTCGCCTCCGTCTCGCTGGGCTCGCAACTCCTCCGGAAAGACCCGCAGCGGCCCCAGCTCAAAGCAAGTCGCAGGCGATTTCGCCGTCGAGACACGCCGCAACGCGCTGTGGATGCGTGCGATGAGCTCGTGCTTGCCAAACGGCTTCCGCACGAAGTCATCCGCGCCGAGTCGCAGGCCCACGACGACATCGATCTCCTCGCTCTTCGCCGAAACGAAGAGCACCGGCACTCGCGGGTCCTTTTCGCGCACCCGCCGGCACACCTCGTAGCCATCGAGACCCGGCATCATGATGTCGAGGCAGAGCAAATCCGGTTTGTGCTTCTGCCATAGAGTCAGCGCCTCATTCCCATCCTTCGCCAACACCACCTGAAAGCCCTCCGGCCGCAGGCACGCGGCCAGCGAGTCGAGCGTGATGGGGTCATCGTCGGCGAGGAGGAGCGTCATGACTGTAGCGACAGTTTAAACTCGAAACACGCCCCCTTCTCAACTGCCGCCAGCCGCAATTCACCGCCCATTCTCGTCGCAAGATCCCGCGCAATGCTCAAACCGAGGCCCGCACCGCTCACGCCGGCACTCACGCGATCATCCAACCGCTCAAAAGGCTCAAAGACACGTTCCGCATCCTTTTCCGCGATGCCGGGACCACCATCGCAAACGGTCAGCGTGAACTCGCGCTCGTTTTGCGTCGTGCGCAGGCTCGCGGGCGCATTGGGTGCATATTTCTCCACGTTCGAGAGCAGGTTCGCGGTGATTTGGGCCAGTGCATCGGCATCGAGCACGATTTCATCTCGGGAGCCTTCATGCGTATGCGTGAGCGAAATACCGCGTCGTGCCAGCGCAGGCTCAAACTGCCGCAAAACCTTCTCAACGACCTCCGCAGGCCTACTTGGGCCGTTTTGGAGCTTCAGACGGCCTTCTTCGCTTTTCGAGAAGGTGAGCACGTTTTCGATCAACCGGCTCAAACGGCCCGCTTCCTCGCGAATGAGCCCAAAACGGTCCTGCGAGGCCTCCGGCAGGCTTTCCTCGATCACATCGAGATTGAGCAAAATGTTCGTCATCGGTGTGCGCAGCTCATGCGAGACGCGATTCACGAAGGAAACACGCTGCGCGGCCATTTTTGCCGCGCGCCGCTGCTGCGCATCCATCGACAAACCACCCAGCACGATCAAAACGCCCAACGCCATGCTGGAGGCCAGAATCGGCGTGTCGTATGTCACCCGGCTCTCACGCGCATCCCACGACGCGAGCTGCCAGCCGCCAAAACGCGAGCCGATGCTCATGAGCACATCCGGCGGACTCTCGGGCACGGTGCCCGCGCGATGCAAAACAGCACCGTCCTCCTGCCGCAACAAATCGGGTCCGGACAGGAGCTGCGGCAGCCGCTTGTTTTGACGCAGTTGTTTCGTCATCGCCTCCTGCACGGCCGCGCGATCAATCGTCAGCAGCACGGCGACGACGCCG
>JBKCXA010000571.1:0-7001 GCA_046316935.1 Prosthecobacter sp. | reverse complement strand
CCCGAGGACGCCCTCGAAACCGAGCTTTTCGGCCCCAATTCCATCTTCCAGCGGGTCGCTGGCGGCACCGTCCACCTGGCCGAGGTCAATCAACTGCCCGCCCGCATCCAGGCCCAGCTCAACAGCTTCATCGACGACTCCCAGTCCCGCAAAGGCTGGTCAGGCAGCAGCGCCTCCGCCGTCGATTTCCGCCTCGTCGTCTCCTCCACCGCCTCCCTCGACGACTCCGTCAAATCCGGCAAATTCCGCGACGACCTCTACTACAAGCTCTCCGTCGTCCCGCTCAAGATCCCGCCGCTCCGTGAGCGCCGCGAGGACATCAAGCCCCTCGTTGATCATATCCTCAAAGACCTCGCCGAGCGCACCGAGACCCGCCCCAAGACCATCGATCAAAATGCCATCGACTTCCTCGAGAAGTACAACTGGCCCGGCAACGTCTCCGAACTCCGCAACGCCATCGAGCGTGCCTGCGCGTTCTCCGAAGGCGACCGCGTCCGCCCCGCCGATCTGCCCGCCAAAGTCACCCAGCAGATCGAGGTTCCCACGCCCTCCGCCAGCGAAGGCATGACCAAGCTGCCCATCGGCACCAAGCTCGACGACTTCATCAAGGCGCAGGAACGCGTCTTCATTCAGGAGACCCTCAAGTACAACAACGGTTCCCGCGAAAAGACCGCCAGCATGCTCGGCGTCTCCATCGCCACCCTGTATCGCAAAATGGGCCTCAACGTCGAGCGCAAGACGACGATGTAAGACCGCGGATGCGGTGTTTCAGGTTCCACGTTCCAAGTTTCGCCCCTCGTGAAACTTGGAACCTGAAACTTGCATCTTCCCCCGCCCGTTCCAACTCGTGCCGCCGTCCCCAACCCCACGAACACGAGTGCCTGATTCCCCCACGATTCTCTACTGCCGCTGCGCCTACGCCCAAGTCGTCCCCTCGGGCGTGAAAAACGAAGTCCTCGGCAAGCTCTGCGAATCCAGCGCCAGCTTTGAGACCGTTTCCGATCTCTGCGAAATGGCCGCCCATCGCGATCCACGCCTCCAGGCCATCGCAAGCTGCCAAAACCTCCGCATCGCCGCCTGCTACCCACGTGCCGTCCACGGCCTCTTCCAGCAGGCCGGCTCCCCTTTGCCCGAAAACGCCGAGATCCTCAACATGCGCAACCTGACCGCCGCCGAGGTCACCGACGCTCTGCTCAAATCATAAATCACAAATCGTAAGTCATAAATGATCACGCACACCCACCGCCCGCTCCGCGTCATCCTTTACGAAGGCACCGGCAGCATCGCTCTCCCGGCTGAATCCCGCGCCAAGGTCATGATGGCCTTGCTCGACAAAGGCTACGCCGTCACCCGCAGCGGCCAGGGAGCCAGCGCCGTGCCGCACGACGACCGCAGCCTGCTCGTCCTCGGTGCCTTTGAAGGCAAAGCACCCGCCCTCGAAGATGCCACCGGCCAGATCGCCATCGACACTCGCGACATCACCGGCCTCGCCCCTGACGCCATCGTTTCGCTCGTCGAAAAGACCCGAGGCGACAAACCGATGAACGAACCCGGCAAATGGAAACCCTGGTTCCCCGTCATCGACTACACGCGCTGCACGAACTGCATGCAGTGCCTCAGCTTCTGCCTCTTCGATGTTTATGGCGTCAGCGAGGACAACAAGATCCAGGTCCAAAACAACGACAACTGCAAGACCAACTGCCCCGCCTGCTCCCGCGTCTGCCCCGAGGTCGCCATCATGTTCCCGAAGTATCAGGGCAGCCCAATCAATGGCGATGAAGTGAACGAAAACGAAGCCAAACGCGAAAAGATCAAAGTCGATATCTCCTCGCTGCTCGGCGGCGACATCTACTCCACGCTCAAGGACCGCAGCGCCGCCTTCAAATCCCGTTTCAGCAAGGAACGCAGCGCCGACAAAGCCCTCGACGAACGCAAAAAGTGCCTCACCAAGCTCGTCGGTGACGGCTTCATCCCCGCCGACGTCCTCGCCAGCCTCCCCAGCACCGACGAGATCCTCAAAAAAGCCGAAGCCGCCAAGGCGAAAGCCGCCGCCGCTCTCGCCGCGCAGTAACAAATCAGTGTTTCAAGTTTCAGGTTCCACGTTTCAAGAAACCTGGCTCGCGGAACTTGGAACCTGAAACTTGAAACCTGAAACTCACCGCTTGAACCGCTCCCAACAATGCTGGCTGGCGCTCGCGGTCATCACCGCGGCCTATGTCATCTTCTGGCTGGTGCTGCTCGGAGCCACCGCCACCTACGCCACACCGGATTCGTGGCTCCGTGTGCTCGCCTCGCCGGAGATCCGGCACGCCACCTGGCTCAGCCTGCTTTCCTGCACCGCCGCCGCAGGCTTCGCGCTGCTGCTCGCCGTGCCAGTCGGTTATCTGATGTCTCGCAAGAGCTTCCCCGGCAAAACCTGGCTCGATGCCGCGCTCGACATCCCGATCATCCTGCCACCGCTCGTTGTTGGCCTCTGCCTGCTCATCTTCTTCCAAACCTTTGCAGGCAAGCTCATCGAAAAAGCCATCCCCTTCACCTACACCGTCGCCGGCGTCGTGCTGGCGCAGTTCGTCGTCGCCGCCTCCTTCGCCATCCGCACCATGCGCGGCACCTTTGACCACCTTTCCGCGCGACCCGAGGACGTGGCGCTCACGCTCGGCTGCACGCGATGTCAGGCCCTGTGGCATGTCGCCTTGCCCGCAGCACGTCGTGGCATGATCGCCGCGTTTTGCATCGCATGGGCACGCAGCCTCGGAGAATTCGGCCCCATCCTCGTCTTCGCCGGAGCCACACGCATGAAGACCGAGGTGCTGCCCACCACCGTCTGGCTCGAACTCAGCGTCGGCAATCTCGAAGCCGCCGTCTCCGTCAGCCTGCTCATGGTCGCCATGGCCATCGTCGTGCTCGTCATCGTCCGCACCACCGGGGAAAAAGTATGATCCAGCTCGAAAACATCACATGGAGCACCGGCGCACGCGTCATCCTCGATGACCTCACGCTCACCATCCCTTCGGACACCTACGCCGTGCTCATGGGAAGCACTGGCTGTGGCAAAACCACCCTCCTCGAAGTCCTCTGCGGCCTCCGCCAGCCTCAAAAAGGCCGCGTCCTAATCGACGGGCGCGAGGTCACCTCCCTCGAACCTCGCGAGCGCGGCATCGGCTACGTCCCGCAGGACCTCGCGCTCTTCCCCACACTGAAAGTCTTCGACCAAATCGCCTTCGCCTTGAAGCTCCGCGGCTTACCCGCCGAATCCCGCGTCCGCGAACTCGCCGACGAACTCGCCATCGCCCACCTGCTCGACCGCCAGCCCGAAGCCCTCTCCGGCGGCGAAAAACAACGCGTGGCCATCGCCCGCGCCCTCGCTGCCAGTCCAAGGCTCCTCCTGCTCGACGAACCCCTCTCCGCGCTCGACGAAGCCATGCGCGGTGAGGCCGCCACCATGCTCAAACGCATCCAGCAGCAGCACCACCTCACCGTCCTCCACGTCACCCACTCGCAAGCCGAGGCAACCCAGCTCGCCGATCTGCGCCTGAGCTTCGCGAATGGACGTGTCACACCGCTGTAGGCTCGTTTGCCAAAACGAGGCCTACGACTTCCGCAGCAACACCACCACCGCGAGGCCGAGTAGCGCCACCCCGCTCCAAATCATCCACGGCATGGTCTTTGACTCCGAGGAGCCTGGCAAAGCATCCGCCGTCACTTTCGCCGTCTCCGGCACCATCGCTTCATTCGAGGCTTTCACCTCAGAAGCCGCTTCGGTAACCTTCACGAGGCTCTTTCGAGCCTGCTGCGTCTCTTCGAGCGTTTTCGGCCAGTCGACATTCATGAGAAGGTCCCAGCCCGGGTTTTCATTCTTCACGCGGCAGGAGCAGCGGCCGATCAGAAACATGCACGCATCCTCAAGCCCCGCGTCGTCGAGTTGATCGAGCTGCCAGGCCCCGAGCACCCGTCCACGGCCGAAAATCGCCGCGGCGAAGGGCTTTGCGGCATCCACGCGGCCCAGCGGACCTGCCAGCATGGCGATCAGCGACTTCTCCGCCGTGTCATCGAGCCGCAGGCGCATCACTTGGAACTTCAGCTTCAACTCCGGCCCGGGGCCGAGCTGGCTGTCCGGATCATCCGGGTCCTGGATCGGCAGCGCCGCTGCCTGCTCAAGGAAGGCGAGACGCTTCGTGACGCGTTGAAAGGTCTCCTCATCTCCCGGCGCACCTCCGTCCACGAGCACCCAGGTCACCGAATCGCCCGCCAGGATATGCTTCAGCACCTGCGCACGACCGGGCGAATCCAGCAGCGCAGCCAGCGAGGTCGCGTTTAACTCACCATTCCACATCGCTGGCGTGCCCTGCGGAGGAAAAAACAGCGCAGCCTCCTTCGCCTGACCGCTGCGGTCCGTCACGATGTCGAGATTCGCCGTGCCTCCGGCCCGCAGCGGCCGCAGCAGATCGACGATCTCCGGCTTCGCGGCCACGTCAGCAGGCAGCAGCAGCTTGAAGCGGTCCGGCTCCCAGCGATCCAAAGCGTAGCGAAACACCGGGATCGTGCAGCACTCCGCCGCGTGGGTCGTGGCGATCCATATCAGACTCAGGGTGGCAAACAGGCGGCGGTTCATCATTTGGCCGCTTCAACGCCACCACGCTGGCAGATCGCGCATCGTTTCCTTTAAAATCTCCCGGATCGCCCGCCGCTCCTCCATCGCCAGATGCGGCATGGAGGGCTGTGCGTCCCGCAGCGCCTCCGCCATGCGGTAGTAAACACGCTCTTTCAGCTCCTTCGGTGCATGCTCCCAGGTCTCCGTATAGAGCATGTAGCTGCAGCGGTGCTTGAAGAGCCGCGTCTTCAAATCGAGATCCTTCAGCGAGAGGCCGCGCTTCGACATGACGCGACCTTCGAGAAAGTCCCGCGCATAGGCCGGATCACCCTCGATGCCCTCGCGGGGAAATTTGGCCTCATCGGCGAAGAGCACATACCTGGCGAAATCCTGCGCCCATGCGTCGATCTCCGCCAGCTCCGTGGAGCCGAGCATGCCTTTGCGGTCCGCCTTGAGCTGCCGCACGATGTAAATGCCGCGCACGAGGCGGTTCTCGAAGCCGATTTGATGCTCGTGAACGAGATGCGGCAGGATGTCGCTCGTCGGCAGCAAATGCTTCGCCAGATCCCACGTCTGGCCTGGCACGACTTCCGTCTTGTCGATCGTCCCAGGACGGGCAAAGCCAAACACATTCGCCTTGTGACCGCTGATGTGATGCTTGCCCGTGAGATGCCAGCCGCCAAAGCGGTTCTCCAGCGGGATTTGATGTCCCTGCTCATCGCGGCGGTAGGTCTCCAGGCTCGATCCCGCCTGCGAGACCAGCAATGATTCCGCGATGAGGCCAGGCAGCCTCTTCGTCGCCGTGCCGCCGTGGCAGTTGAAGCACTTCGTTCCCCGCTCCACACGTGGAAACGGCCCGCCGGGCTGCGAGCGGCCAAAGACATAAAAGATCGGCCCCACCTCCGGATCAGCTGACGCCACCTCCAGCACTCCGCCTGGCACATAACCCACATAAGTGTCCTCGTTGAAAAACAACGCCCGCGGATTGCGCGGGTTGATGATCTCGCTTTGCAGGCTGCTGGCGGAGAAAACCAGGATTTGTGAACTCACGGGGATTTTCAGCGCCTGCAGCAGGTTGCGCAGCATCGCGTGATCGCTCGAGGTATCCGGCTGGAGCTCACCTTTCTCGATCTGTTTCAAAACAGCGGCGAATCGGTCCTTCGGCTCATGCTCGGCGTAGTTGTGCGGCGGCGCACGAAAATCCATCACCCGGTATGGCGTCTCCGCGCCCATGACGGACGAGCAGATCAGGCTCAAAAGCGGGAAAAAGATGGGGGGATGCATGCGTGGGTGACTCACAAGGCCAAACGTCCATCGCCCCCGCTGCCTCGCAATCTTTCTCTTGCCGATCCTGGCGAAAGCCGGGTGTCCTCCGCACGCTCACAGCACCTATGAGATATGTCCTGCTTCTGCTTTCCCTCATCAGTCCATCGCTGATCGCCGCCAAAAAGACCTCATCCGCCCCTTCGCCATCCGGAGCGATGCGTAGCGGAAAACGTGCGTTTTCCGAAGCGGGCAACTCACACGCTTCGCCATAGCCCTCGGCGTGCTGACGCCCGCCGCTACGAGAAGAGTTTTGCGTAGCGGAAAACGTACGTTTTCCGAAGCGGGCGATCCCACAATAAGTCAACCTACGCGATGTGCTCGCCCTTCAGCACGTCATCGAGCGTCTGACGCTCGCGGACGATGCTGGCCTTGCTGCCTTCGACGAGGATTTCAGCGGGGAGCGGGCGGGTGTTGTAGTTCGAGGCCATCGTGAAGCCGTAGGCACCGGCGCTCATCACCGCGAGCACGTCGCCCGCCTGCACCGGGGCAATGTCGCGGTTCTGGGCAAGGAAGTCGCCGCTTTCGCAAATGGGGCCGACGACATCGGCAAGCTCGGTCTGGCCATTGGCGGGCTTGTTCACGGGCACGATTTGATGCCAGCCTTCGTAAAGCGTGGGGCGGATGAGGTCATTCATGCCGGCATCCACGATCTTGAAGGTCTTGGCGCTGCCGCGTTTTTCATAGAGCACGCTCGTGAGCAGCACGCCGGCATTGCCGACCATGAAGCGGCCGGGCTCGCAGAGAATGCGCAGGCCCAGTGGCTGGAGCAGCGGCACCACGGCCTCGGCATAGGCCTGAACGGTGAGCGGATGCGTTTCGCTGTTCGATTCCCACCAAGTGGAGGTGCCGGAATCAAGGCTCTGCTTGTAATTGATGCCGATGCCGCCGCCGATGCTGAAGAACTGGATGCCGTAGAGGCGCTGGATGTCCTTCACCATGGGGATGACCTTCTCCACGGCTTCGCGGAAGGGAGTGACGCTGGTGAGTTGCGAACCGATGTGCATCTGCACGCCGCGGATTTCGAGGTGCGGGCACTCCTTGGCGGTGCGGGCATAGACATCGAGCACCTGATCGAAGTCGATGC
>JBKCXA010000570.1:0-6568 GCA_046316935.1 Prosthecobacter sp. | reverse complement strand
CCTTGCTGCTAGAGTACAAAGTCGGCGATTCTCGGTGCATCGGCCAAAACGGCCTCGCGAACGCTTTCGATGCCTACGGTTGCGGCGGCGGCCAAGCCGGTCTCCGGCACAGTGATGAGCAAATCTTGAAAAATGGCTCCTGGGACAAATCCAAGCCGCGTGTAGAGCGAGAACGAATCGAGATTCAGCAGGCTCGACACAAGCCGCGCAGGCTTTCCGAGGCCTTTCGCCTTCTCCAGCACGAGCGACATCATCTTCTTCGCGATGCCTCGACCACCCGCATCCGGCGAAGTGGCGACGAGGCCCACGGAGACATGTGTGTCCCGCTCATGCGAAAAGCACACGCCGACGATTTCACCGCTGTCCGTGCGTGCAGTGACGCACTCACCAGGATCGAGTGACTCATACACATCGGGAAAAAGCATGAAAGGCTCGGGACTGTCGCCAAAGCGCGAGCCTTGGCCGAGTCGGCTCTCATACCAATGCACTAGCGAACGATGCAGCAGCCGGGCGACAGGTTCGCGATCAGCGGCGGTGAGGGGAGTGAAGGCAATCGTTTCGCTCATGATCGTGAATGAAAGTGCGAGTTATCGAGCTGAGTTGGGCTCTTTCAAGCCAACTTGTTCATCGGGCGTCACGACGCGCACTCGTGCCGTGTGGCCTTTGCCTGGAATCGCTATGTTTTGCGCGATGAGGAACCGCCCGCCGCTAATCGGCACGATGCCGACGGAGGCATTGAACTCCCATTTGCCGTTGAAACGCAGGTTTTCATCGGCTCGCAGCAGCACGGCCGGTTTGCCGTAGCAGCCAAACCACCACGCGCCGTCCGCCTGCGCGACGGTTTGGATGCCCATCAACGTGTAGCCGCTGGCGAGCACGTGGCGCCTCTGGAAGCGAAAGGCACCGTCATACTCATAGACATAGTTTTCGGACACATCTGGCGGCA
Source organism: Prosthecobacter sp. (assembly GCA_046316935.1). Taxonomy (GTDB): domain Bacteria; phylum Verrucomicrobiota; class Verrucomicrobiia; order Verrucomicrobiales; family Verrucomicrobiaceae; genus Prosthecobacter. Next base: position 5,622 of record JBKCXA010000570.1, on the reverse strand, counting down.
GACCGCCGACGATGAAGAAGTGCCCGTCACGCCACGCCATGCCACCCGCTCCATGCACCACCTCAGGCACGCGATGCTTCGCCAGCTCGGCGAGCGTATCCGCATCATACACATAGACCCACGAATCTGCCTCGCCCGCTGGTCGGTTGAACTTCGCCAGGTTGGTGGCGACATACACGCGCCCTTCATGAAAGCACAGATCGCCATGATGATTCGCCACCGGCACTTTTTTCAGCACACGCCCGTTCGTGTCGGTTTTGACCAAAATATCCGTCCAGCACCAGTAGATCGCGTCTTTGTCATTCGTGCAGATGCCCTGCAAATGCCGCGGATAGACGCCCTCACAGTCTGTGGCATGAAAATCGGCCGCATGAAGTCGTGAAGCAAAACCCAGAACCGCGAGAAATAAAAAGAGGCGAGCAAACATGGTGGTTTGATAACGCTGTTCAGAGCGGCTGTTTCGCGGAGCATCCCTGCCCCAATCATCCGCCTTCACTAAACCCCATTCGCACTCGTCAGCGGGTCGCCTGATGGGAGTTCGATCCAGAACTCCGCGCCGCCTTCATCGCGATTTCGGCAGCCAGCGTTGCCATGATGGGCATGGGCAAGGGCCCGCACCAGCGCGAGACCGAGGCCCATGCCGGGTGTGTTCGCGGTGGCGGCGCTGCCGCGGGTGTGGCGCTGCCAGATTTTGGTGAGATCAGTCGGTGACAAGCCGGGACCGCTGTCGAGCACCACGATGCGCACTTTGTCATCGTGCATACGAAGGGCGAGCGTGACGCTGCCGCCGCGCGGCGTGTAGGCAAGGGCGTTGTCGAGGAGGTTGGCGATGGCTTGATTGATGCGCTGGCGGTCGAGCAGCACCCATCGTTGCTCCGGCGCATCGAGATCGAGGCGCAGGCCGCGTTCCTCGGCCGCGGGCTTGTAAAGCTCGTGCAAATCGCCGAGCAAGGCATGCAGCTCGACGATTTCGAGGTGCAGCTTCAAGGCACGATGCTCGCCAGCACGCGTGGTGAGGATCGTCTGCACGAGGTCGGTGGCGCGGTCGATCTCCTCCAGGCCGCGTGCGGCGGATTCACGAGCGGCGGCATTGTCGGTGTGGTCATGAAAGGTCTCCAAATTGCCGCGGATGCGGGCGAGCGGCGTGCGCAGCTCGTGCGCGAGGATGTCATTGGCGCTTTGCAGTTCGCTTGTGAGGCCGTCGATGCGGTCGAGGCCGTCGTTGAAGGCTTTGGCAAAGGCTTGCAGCTCCGGCACGGCTCCAGGAGCGACGAGTCGCGCATTGGTGCTGCCTTCGGCAAGCTGGCGCGTGCTTTCCATCATCGTGCGCACCGGGGCGAGCACGTGACGGGCGAACCATGCCAGCGGCAGCAGCATGAAGAGCGCGGAGACAAGGCCTGCGAGCCACAGATCGTCGCGGATGTGCTCCACATAGGCGCGGTCCTCCGCATCCGTGCGGCCGAACCAGATCACATTGTCATCCTTGAGCACCTGGCAGCCGGCGAGCAGCTCCTGCGGCTTCGCGGGGTGCAAAAGCGTGGTGAGCATCGAGGCGGAGGGTTGCAGGCCTTGGGGCGCTTGTTTCGGCCATTCATAGCCAGCCACCGCAGACGGGATCATCTCGAAAAGCACGAGGCCATCCGCGCTGGTGATGCGCACGGCCTGGTCGTTCTCATGCCCGCCCGCGGCGAAGACGTCTTCGATTTCTTTGAGGCCGTTGCGATTGTAGAGCACGGCGTATTCACCGAGGTCATCGAGCACCACGGCGCGGGCGATGCTGCCGAGGTCGCGCTTCATCGCCCAGCCGGCCACGGTGATGCACAGCGCGGTGCTGCACGTCATGAGCACGGCCAGCATGATGCCCAGCCGCCACGTGGACGGCATGCGATCAGGGAAGAGCTTGGAGAGCATAGCCTTTGCCTCGGACGGTTTGCAGATGAGAGGGCCGCCCCGGCGTGTCGATCTTCCGGCGCAGGCGGCAGATCATCGCATCGACGACGTTTGTGCCGGGATCAAACTGGATGTCCCAGACCTTTTCGAGCAGAAATTTCTTCGTGAGGATGTGCCCTTCATTCGCCAGCATCACCTCCAGCAACGTCCATTCGCGTGGTTGCAGCTCGATGACCTCGCTTTCGCAACGCAGGCGGCGTTTCAGCGGATCCAGCGTCCATTTTCCGAGCATGCGGATGGAAGGCGCGGGCGTGATGCCGCTGCGGCGTTGCAGCGCCTCCAGCCGTGCGAGCAGCTCTTCCATCGCGAAAGGTTTCGTGACATAATCATCCCCACCGGCTTTCAGACCGCGAACGCGATCCGTGACGTTGTCACGCGCGGTGAGAAACAGCACCGGCAGGCCAAAACCTCTCGCCCGCATCTGCGACACGACTTCAAAGCCATCCATGTCCGGCAGACCCACATCCAGGATCACCGCATCAAAAGCTTCCTGCGCCAACGCCACGAGTGCCGCGCCGCCTTTTTCACGCCAAGTGGAGGTATGACCGGCCTCGCGCAGCCAGAGCGATGTCTGGCGGGCGAGTTCGGTGTCATCTTCGACGAGGAGGAGGTGCATGCGGACAAATGGAGCCACGCTGGCGCAAAAGGCCATGGGATTCACACTCCATTACCAAACGATAACGTGCTCAGGCAGGCAGCGTGGGAAATGAGTCTGGCGTCATGAAAATCTTCACGCGTCTCATTCCCGCCCTGCTGCTCCTCACCGTTGCCCAGGCTGAAAATGCCCTTACTAGCAGCGACCTCGTTAGCGAGGCGTTAAAAAAAAATCCCGAAGTCCGCCTCTTTGAGGCCGAAATCGACGCCGCACGCGGCGGACGCGATTCAGCGGGCAAACTGGCCAATCCCGAGCTAAGCACCGAACTCGGCGGCATGAGCCTCGCGCAGGCCAAAGAGGGCCTTGTGTGGCGGGCGAGCATTTTGCAGGTCTTCGACTTCCCCGGCCGCATGTCGCTGCGCAAAGCCATCGCCGACCGCGACATCGAACTCGCCCAGCTCGGGCTGCATCAATTCAAATCGCAACTCGCGAATGAGGTGCGTGCCCGCGCGGGCGATGTGCTGCTGCTCCAGCGCAAAGAGGCCGCCGCACGCAGCGTGCGCGAGAGGCTCGAATCGCTCGTCGAAGTGCTCGTGCAGCGCGACACCGGCTCGGTGAGCGCTTTGCTGGAGCGCCGCATTTTGGAAGCCAGCCTCCTAAACAGCGACCGCACGCTCACCGATGCTTCGAAAGCAGCACGCGAAGCCGCTGCGGCGCTCAATGTGCTCTGCGGTCGCGGCCCCGACCAACCCGTGAAGCTCGCCGGAGCCGTCACCTCCTTTCCCGACGTGCCACAGCTCCTCTCGCTGAAACAACAGGCCGCTCGCACCAACTTCGATCTCCAGCAAAAGCGTCTCAACGTCGCCAAACAAGGCCTGAAGGTCGATCTCACCAAATCCGAACGCTGGGGCGACATCACTTTTGGCCCCTACATGGCGGGTCAGCACGCTGGTGGTACGCAAATCGAAGGCGGCTTCGTCTTTTCCATCCCGCTGCCGCTTTGGAACAAGAACAAGGGCAGCATCGACGCCGAAAAAGCCCGCACGCAACAGGCAGAGGCACTGCTCGGCGCCACGCTGCGTGATCTGGAGCGCGATCTCGCCGTCGCACGTGCCGCCTACCTCGCGGAGCTCGATGCGCTTTCGCGCTGGCGGCCGGAGAGCGAAAAGCAATTCGCCGATGCCGCTGCGGAGGCCGACCGCCATTATCGCCTCGGTGCCGTGCCCGCCGCGACCTATGTGGAAATGCAACGCGGCTATCTCGACGCCATGGACAGCCTCATCGAATCCCGCCGCAACGCCTGGAAGCACCGCATGGAGATCGAACGCCTCACCGGCGGCACGCTCACCGGCGAATCCGTCACTCCGAAACTCACCGAGCGCTGAGCCATGATCAACGCCATTCTCGACTTCTCGCTGCGCAATCGCTTCCTCGTCATCATGGGGTCGCTGTTGCTGCTCGGTGCAGGTATTTTCTCCGCCATGCACCTGCCGGTGGATGCGGTGCCGGACATCACGAATACCCAGGTGCAGATCAATACCGCCGTGGCGGGCCTCGCGCCGGAGGAGACGGAAAAACTCGTCACCTATCCGCTGGAGCTCGCTCTCGCGGGCATTCAGGGCGTGGAGGAGTTTCGCTCGCTGACGAAGTCGGGCCTCTCGCAGGTCACGCTCGTGTTTCGTGATGGCTTTGACATCTTCCGCGCCCGCCAGCTCGTGAGCGAGCGTCTCGTGCAGGTGGAACTGCCAGCGGGCATGACGCCGCAGATGTCGCCCATCAGCACGGGCCTCGGCGAGATCCTGTATTACACGCTCGATTACAAAAAAGAGGCCCCACAGCGCAAACAGCCGCGTGAGCGCCAGCTCATGGATCTGCGGGACGCGCACGACTACATCGTGAAGCCGTTTTTGCGCACCGTGCCCGGTGTGGCGGAGGTGAACAGCAGCGGCGGATATGAACGCCAGCTCGTCATCCTGCCGAAACCGGAATCACTGGCGAATGCAGGCATGACCTTTGGCGAACTCGCGGAGATCATCGGTCAAAACGTGGACAATGCCGGCGGCGGCGTCATCGAGCGTGGCGATGACCGCGTGCTCATCCGTGGCGTGAGCAAGGTGGCCAGCTCGGAAGACATCGCGAATCTGCCGGTGAAGTTCGCGGCAGGCATCGAGCCCTTGCGAGTCAAAGACCTCGCCGAGGTGGGCATCGGCAGCAATGTGCGCACGGGCTGTGCGGTCGAAAATGGCGAGGAAGCGGTGTTGGGCACGGTGATGATGCTCGTCGGCGAAAACAGCCGCATCATCAGCAAACGCGTGGAGGCGAAACTCGACGAGTTGCAGGCCAAACTGCCCGCCGGACTCGAAATCCGCATTCAATACGCCCGCAGCGAGGTCGTGGACCGCACCATCGACACCGTGAAGCATAATCTCTTTGAAGGAGCCATCCTTGTCGTCGTCGTGCTGCTGCTTTTGCTCGGTAACTGGCGTGCAGCGCTCATCGTGGCGCTCGCCATTCCGCTTTCCTTCCTCTTTGCACTCATCGGCATGACCTTCGGCGGCGTGTCGGGAAATCTGATGTCACTCGGCGCGGTCGATTTCGGCCTCATCATTGATGGGGCGGTCGTCATGGTCGAAAACATCGTCCGCGTGCTTGGCGAGAAGCAACACGAGCTAGGGCGTAAACTCACCGCCAAAGAACGCCTCCAAGCCGTGCATGAGGCGGGCGAGCAAGTCGGCAGCCCGATGTTCTTCGGCGTGCTCATCATCACGCTCGTTTATCTGCCGATCCTCGCCCTTACCGGCATTGAGGGGAAAATGTTCCACCCCATGGCGATCACCGTCATGCTGGCCCTCGGAGGTGCTTTGGTGCTCGCATTGACTTTGATGCCTGCGCTTTGCTCGCTGCTGCTCGGCGGCAACATCAGCGAAAAGGACAACTTCCTCATGCGCTGGGCCAAAGCAGCCTACGAGCCGCTGCTGGGCCTCGCGTGGAAACTGCGCTGGGGCGTCGTCGCAGGCGTCGCGGCGCTGCTGATCGGCACGGTGGCCATTTTCATGAGCTTGAAGCAGGAATTCGTG
>JBKCXA010000569.1:0-14380 GCA_046316935.1 Prosthecobacter sp. | reverse complement strand
GCAGCCCGTTCCCCGCCGGCGGCAACGCCGACCCGCTCGTCAAAAACGACGAAAGATCAAACCCCGACAACCCCGCCACCGTCACCGGCCTTTTCAGCGTCTTCGGGATCGGCGCCTCCACCGGCTTCACCTTCTTCGGAGCCGACTTCTGCATAAACTCTTCCAAAATGTGCGCCCGCAGCGCCTCCTTGTCCCCGGAGGGCAAAGTGTGGGCATGCAAAGCGAGCGGCAGAAGGCAGGCGAGGGCAAGAAAGCGTTTCATGGTTGCCCCATGCTGCAAATCCCGTGTCAGGCCCTCTTCACCCGCGAGAGGCAAATTTGTCGGGATTGTGTAAAGGGTGATGCAGACATGCCTGTCTGCACCAGCTTCCAGGCGGCCTTGCAGACAAGAATGTCTGCATCACACTCCACCATGCGACTCCTCATCATCGACGACGACACCGAGCTCTGCCAGCTCGTGGCCGATTACCTGAAGCCCATGGGTTTCGAGGTCGAAATGGAGCACGATGGCGAGCACGGAGCCGAACGCGCCACCTCCGAGGCTTGGTCGGCCATCATCCTCGATGTCATGATGCCCGGCTGCGATGGTTTTGAGGTCCTCCGCCGCATCCGCGCCAAATCGAAAGTGCCCGTCATGATGCTCACCGGTCGCGGCGAGGAGGTGGACCGCATCGTCGGCCTCGAACTCGGTGCCGACGACTACCTGCCGAAGACTTTTTCCTCTCGCGAACTGCTCGCCCGTCTCCGCGCCTTGCTGCGCCGCACCGGCTGGATCGCCGAAACGGCTCCGCAGGCCCCCGTCAAAGAACTCGTCATCGGCGAATTGCGCATCAATCCCGAAACGCACGATGTCGTCCTCGGCGACCAGCCCGTGCAGCTCACACCAGCCGAATTTGGCCTTCTTTTGTCACTCGCGAAGGCCCATGGCCGCGTGAAAACCCGCGAGCAGCTCATTGAGGAGGTCGCCGACCGCGAATGGGATGTCTTTGACCGCGCCATCGACATGCACATCTCCACGCTCCGCAAAAAACTCGGCGATGACCCGAAGGAGCCGCGCTTCATCAAAACCGTGCGTGGTTATGGCTATCAACTCGTGACTCCCTCCCGATGAGCCGCGTGCGCCTACCGCTTTACGGCAAGATCCTCTCGTGGTTCGCCCTGAACCTCGCCGTGCTCGCGTTGCTCTTCTTTTTCTTCCTCAAAGCACAGTTCCGCCTCGGTCTCGACTGGATGCTCTCCGGCGAGCCAGGTGATCGCATCGCAGCCATCGGCGAGAGCGTGACCTTCGAATTCTCCCGCCTCGCGGAAAGCGAGTGGCCCGCTCGTTTGAGCGACTACGATCAAAAACACGGTGTTACCTTCGGCCTCTTCAACAACCAGGGTCAGCAGGTCTTTGGCAAAAACATCACCCCGCCCGCCGAGGTCATGCCCAGGCTCATCGACCGCCGTCCGCCGGGCGAGCAACTCAACCGCCGCCAGCCCGGCCCCGTCTCCAAACGGCCTGCCGATGCGCCGCCGAAGCCGCGCTTCATGCTCCGCGCCGGCAAACCTGCCCGCTACTGGGCTGGCGTGCATCTGGACCTCGTGCCGAAGGGCGGGCATCCGCTCACCCTTGTCATGGTTTCAGACAGCATCAGCGGTGGCGGCCTCTTCTTGGATCTCTGGCCCTGGCTCGCACTCGCCGCCGCGGCGCTCGTGCTTTCGGCGCTGCTCTGGATGCCCTTCGTGCGCGGCATCACCGGCTTCATCGGCACGCTCAACCATGCCGCCGGCCGCATCGCGCATGGCAAATTCGACGAACGAGTCGAAAAACAACGCAGCGACGAGCTCGGCGAGCTCTCCACGTCCGTGAACACCATGGCCGCGCAGCTTGGCGACTACATGCGCGAGCAAAAACGCATCACCGCCGATGTCGCGCATGAGCTTTGCAGCCCCATCGCGAGAATGCAGATGGCCCTCGGCGTGGTGGAGCAACGCAGCACGCCCGATCAATCCACCTACCTGCAAAAACTCGACCGCGAACTCCAGCACATGGCCAAGCTCGTCGAAGAGGTCCTCGCCTTCTCGAAGGCCGAAACCATCCCCGACCGCGAAACGCCCGAAGACATCGATTTGCGCGAATTGCTCCAAAACATCCTCGCCCGCGAAGCCCCCGAAAACGGCATCCAACTCGAAATTGGCGACATCAAGCTCCACAGCCTCCGAAACGCCCTCGATCGCGGCATCGGCAACGTCGTGCGCAACGCCATCCGCTACGCCAAAGACCTCGAAATCACCACCAAAGCCGAAAATGACCGCGTCATCATCGAAATCGCCGACCGCGGCCCCGGCGTGCCCGAAGAAGCCCTTTTGCGCCTCTTTGAGCCCTTCTACCGCCCCGAAGCCGCCCGCGGCCGCACCACCGGCGGCAGCGGCCTCGGCCTCGCCATCACCAAACGCTGCATCGAAGCCTGCCAAGGCACCATCACCGCCCGAAACCGCGAAGGCGGTGGCCTTGTTGTGGGCATCGAACTGCCCGTCGCGATCTGAGAACGGTCATCCATGAGCAGATGAGATGCGAGCAGCTCAAATCTCTCCGTGTGGTTGAGTCCTCGACATGCATCTGAAGCAGTCGGGACGACTGCACCACTCTCACTTCCCTTCCTTCAAAAACTCCTCCTTCGTGATGCCGCCGTCTTTGTCGGCATCGAACATCTTGAAGCGGGCTTCGTTGGCGTTGGAATCTTTGCCGGAAGCGGTTTTGAGGAATTCGTCGTGGTCGATACGGCCGTCTTGGTTTTGATCGCGGAAGGTGAAGCGGGCGTTTTTGTCCTTCATGTTGGCCGGTGGGGCTTCGGAGGCCTTTTGGGCCTTCTTTGCGGTTTGGCCATCGTGGGGCTTGGATTCGGGCAATGTAGCCAAAATGGCTGCGAAGCGTTCGTGGGCGGCTTTGACCTCGGGATCGCTGGAATTCGTCACGTCCTTGTAGCCGGTGCCGTCGCGATTTTCGCCGCAGTCGAAGAATTTCTCCTTTTCGCCGCCTTTGGCGAGTTCGAGGAGCCAGCGTTGATCGCGCAGGACGCGTCCGTCGTCGAGATGGCTGTAGATCCAGTCGCGGTGCGTTTCTTTTTCACCGCGCAGCACGGGAGCGAGGCTGTGGCCGTCAAAGGGCACGTCCTTCGGCAACGTGGCTCCGGCGAAGTCGGCGAGAGAGGGCATGATGTCGGTCAGATCGGCGAGAGCACGTGAGACGATACCGCGCTGCACGCTGGGGCCGTAGTCCTCCGGCTTGGTGGGGAAGTATTCGCCGTTTTGCACGATGCTCGGGTGCCACTAGCGCGAGTTTTTATCGCCCTTCTCCTTGCCCTCGCGCGTGATGCCGGGCGGCAGATTGTGCTCGTAGGCCCACATGCGGTATTCGTCGAAGCCAGCGTCACGCACGAGCGTGGGGATGACGCCGCTGAGCTGCCACTTGCCGACCTGCGCCGTTTTGTAGCCGACGGACTTCATGAGGTCGGCGTGGGTGAAGTGGTTGCCTATTTGCGCCCTCGGATCGTCTTTGAGCGGCGTGAAGGCGGGGTTCGACATGCCGAGGAAGCCGTTGTGATAGCCATATTGGCCGGTCATGAGGCACACGCGTGTGGGCGTGCAAAGCGGCATGGGTGAGGGGCGAATCGATCAAGCCGCGTGGCGACTGGATCTTTTCGCTGGCCGCTTGATCTGGCCTTCTCGTGCCTTGAAAAAACGGCGCCCAGATCGCCAGCGCCTACCCCGAGCCTCCTTCCCTGAGGTGCAAATTGACAGTAGGCATGAGCACCCTTATCTCGCCGGCATGAAGCGCTTCTGCCTGTCCGTTGCCGTCGTGACCGTTCTGTCGTTCGTGAATCCCGGCCGGGGGCTCGCAGGGGATGCCTTCTTCTCGCCGGATGGTGCCACCGTGACGATGGGGCTTTGCGGTCCACGCACCGGTTTGTTCCAGGTGGACGTTGCTTCCGGCAAGATCACGAAGGCTCCGCTGCCGAAGGAGCTGGCGGAGGAGTGCATCGAGAGCGTGGCTCGTGGCAGCGAGGGCGAGGCGCTCTTCATCGCGAAGGATGCGGTGTGGGTGTGGAAGGCGGATGCGAAGCCAGCGGTGAAGCGGGTGTGCTCGACAGCGCCGGTGGTGGGAGCCACGGATCTGTTTGTGGTGACGCAGGAGGGTTCGCCGCTGAAGGACATCCTGTTTGTGAGCGGGAATGAGAAGGAGGATGGAGCGGCGATGCCGGCCATGTGGGGACGGAGGCCGGGGGCGAAAAGCTTTGTGCAGGTGTTTTGCCGTCGCGTGAATGGTGCAGCGGCGGGCACGCCGACCTCGGATGGCCGGTTCTTTTTCGAAAGCGGCGGGGACTTGTGGGAGGGAGGCATCACGCTGCTGGATGAATCGGATGATTTGACGCGGATCGGCGTGCTGGTGGGTGCCCGCATCGCCCCGGTGGCGGCTTTGAACACGGATGAAGGCAACGGCGGCGGCCAGTGGGTCTCGAAGATCACGGTGGCGGGCGGCTGGATCTACTGCGGGCTGCGCGGGCATCACCTGGGCTCCGTGGTGCGGGTGCCGGTGCCTGCGAAGCCGATGCATGTGCCGAACTCGGACGACTTTCCCTCGGTGAAGGATCAGCTCGATGCGATGCTGACCTCGCTGAAAGGGACGGAGGTGCTGGAGGAGGACGCGGACCGGCTGGAAGGCTTTTGCGCCACCGAAGTGAACGGGAAGCCGAGGTTGTTTTACATCGCGCCGGACGAACAAGGCCCGGCGATGCAGGTTTGGGAAGGGGCTGGAAAGCCGCGTGTGATCGGCCACCTGCCTTCGGAGGAGTAAGAGACGGCGAAAACCTCCATCGGAGGGGTGAAGACTGGTTGCGTGATGGCTCACATCCCGCACTGTGGCGGCCCTCATGAACAAACTGGACGAAATCATCGCCCAAAAGCATCTCGAAGTGCAGCGCCTCCTGCCACGGGCGGAAAAGCTCCGCGCCGCCGCCGCACTGCGGGATGACGTGCGCTCGTTTTACGATGCCCTGCGTGCCGATCCCACCCGCCTGAGCATGATCGCCGAGGTGAAGCGTGCCTCGCCCTCCGCGGGCACCATCGCGGCGGACTTTGATCCGCTCACGATTGCCCGTGGTTATGAAAAAGCGGGCGCGAACGCCCTTTCGGTGCTGACCGATGAAAAGTATTTCCAAGGCCGTCTCGAGTATCTCACGCTCATTCGTGAGCAGGTGGACATACCGTGTTTGCGGAAGGATTTCATCATCCACGAGGCGCAGATCTTTGAGGCCGTGGTGGCTGGTGCGGATGCCATCCTGCTGATCGTGGCCGCTTTGGACCAGCCGACGCTGGAGCACCTGCTGGAGGTGGCGCACACCTTCCAGCTCGATGCCCTCGTCGAGGTGCACGACCTGCCAGAGCTCGAACGTGCCCTCGCGACCGACGCCCGCATCATCGGCGTGAACAACCGCAACCTGAAGCAATTCACCGTCGATCTCGGCACGACGGAAAAGCTGGCCGAGGAAGTGCCGGATGATGTCGTGCTGGTGGCCGAGAGCGGCATCAAGACCGTGGCCGATGCCCAGCGTCTCGCCGAAGCCGGTGCGGATGCTTTGCTCGTGGGAGAGACGCTCATGCGCAGCCCGAACATCATGGTCGATCTGCCTGCCCTGCGTGTGCCGGTGGCTCCAAGGGATGCGTGAGCGGGGAAGGGGGGTATGGAGTTTTGGAGTGGTGGAGTCATGGATTCCAATCCTCCAGCACTCCATGACTCCAACTCTGGAGGCGTTCGCTGGCTTCTTGAAATGAAGCGTCGGTCAGGGGCGTTCTCTGCGCCCTCTCTGACCACATGAAACGACTCTCGATCCTCTCCCTCCTCGCGTTCGCGGCTGCCGCGCATGCGGAAATCAAGCTCCCCGCCATCATCGGCGACAACATGGTGCTTCAACAGAAGCAATCGAACCCCATCTGGGGCTGGGACACGCCCGGCACGAAGGTGACGGTGACCTTTGCCGGTCAGACGAAGTCCGGCGAAGCCGATGCGAAGGGCAAATGGACCGTGAAACTCGATCCCGTGCCTGCGAACGCCAAACCGGCGACGATGAGCATCAAGGGCACGAACAAGGTGGAGCTCAAAAACATCCTCGTTGGCGAGGTGTGGATCTGCTCCGGCCAGTCAAACATGCAGTGGAGTGTTTCGCAGAGCTATGACGCCGACTTGGAGATCGCCACGGCGAAGTTCCCGAACATCCGCCTTATTTCTGTGCCGCAGGTCGGCACGCAGGAGCCGCAAAACGATTTTAAGGGCGCGTGGGCGGAGTGCTCGCCGGCCAATGCGGGCGAATTCAGCGCCGTCGGCTTCTTCTTTGGCCGCACGCTGCATCAAACGCTCGATGTGCCCGTGGGCCTGATCGACAACGCCTGGGGCGGCAGTGCGGCCGAGGCCTGGGTGCGCCGCGATGTGCTGGAGAAGGATGCCCGCTTCAAAACCCTCATGGACGGCTGGGTGGCGCGTGAGAAGGATCTCTCCAGCGACGCCGCCAAGGAGAAGTATGAAAAAGCCCTCGCCGGCTGGAAAAAGCGTGCCGACGAGGCCAAGGCGAAGAAGGCCGAGTTCCGCGAGCGTGCGCCGCAAAGCCCGCAGCAGCAGCTTTCCGGCAACAGCCGCCCCGGCAACATCTACAACGGTGTTTTGCTCCCCACCATCGGCTACGGCATCAAGGGCGCCATCTGGTATCAGGGCGAAAGCAATGCCTCCCGCGCCTATGAATATGGCTACCTCTTCCCGCTCATGATCCAGCACTGGCGCGATGAGTGGAAGCAGGGCGATTTCCCCTTCTACTGGGTACAGCTCGCCGATTTCAAACCCGAGCAGCCTCTTCCCGGCGATAGCGACTGGGCCGAGCTGCGCGAAAGCCAGACGAAGACACAGAACGCCATCAAAAATGGCGGCCAGGCCGTCATCATCGACATCGGCGAAGGCCGCGACATCCACCCGCGCAACAAGCGCGACGTCGCTGATCGCCTCGTGCGTCTCGCCCTGGCCAAGGACTACGGCGTGAAGATTCCTTTCCGCAGCCCCGAGTACAAGAGCGTCGAAATCCAGGGCAACAAAGCCATCGTCACCCTCGACACCTTTGGCAGCAATTTGTACACCTTCGACGTGCAGGAAGTGAAAGGCCTCGCCGTCTGCGGTGAAGACAAGAAATGGGTCTGGGCCACCGGCAAGCTGCTCGGCGCTGACAAGATCGAAGTCACCGCCCCCGGTGTCGCCAAGCCCGTGGCCGTCCGCTATGCCTGGAGTGACAATCCGGTGTGCAATCTCTTCAGCAAGGAAGGCCTGCCCGTCACGCCGTTCCGCACGGACGACTTCCCGATGATCACGAAGCCCGTCGCTCCGGCGAAGTGAGCCTGAAATAGCCTCGAATTCTCGTATTTTTAGCCAAACGCCCGCAGCCCGTGCTGCGGGCGTTTGCGCTTCTCGGATTTATTCGTGACAAAAGAGGGGTGGCTGCTAGTCTCGCGTCCCGTTTTTCAAAAAAGTCCTGTTCGCCCCCAACGAACCCTTTCCATTTTCGTTCTCCAGCCCGGTAATCGTCTGAATCGCATGAAGCTCCACCTTCGCGTCACGCTCGCCTCCCTCGCCGCCTGTGTCTCTGTCCTCGGACAGGCTCCCACTCCGCCCGCTCCAGGGGCACCGCCCGCGGCTCCTGGCGCACCTCCTGCGGCCCCGGCGGCTCCCGCCGCGCTCAACATCGCCCAGGAGACCGAAAACCTCCTGAACGAGGCCATGAAGCTCTTCGGCGAGGCCAAATACCAGGAGGCCCTCTCCAAAATCGCCGAGGCGGAGAAGAACCTGAACGGCAAGCCCACCGAGGGCATGATCTACGCCAAGGGCGCCTGCTTCTTCAATCTCGAGGACTACCCGAAGGCGATCGAGAATCTCGAACTTTACGTCAAAGACCATCCGGAAGGTGCCAGCATCACGGATGTGCGCATGGCTCTCGGCCGCGCTTACATCCGCTCCAAGCAGGGCGACAAGGGTGTCGCCGTCCTCAAAGAGGTGGTGGGTAAGTCGCCAGAGAAGAAAGCGGAGGCTGGCCTGATCATCGCGGATCATTACAAAGCGGAAAACAAGGCCGATGACGCCCTGCAAATCCTCTCTGCCGTGCTGGCGGATGGCGTGCGCAGCCCGGAATCCATCCAGGCCGCCATGATGGCCTCCCAGCTTTATGTGGCCGGCGGGAAGCTCGAAGAGGCCAGCGCCCTGATGGACAAGGTGCGGAACTTTGCCTCCGGTGGCGACAACATCGCCCAGATGAACAACATCTACCTCCAGCTCGGAGACCAGATGATGGAGAAAAAGGCCTTCCAGGACGCCCTGAACGCCTACCAGCTCGTCCGCCGCAAGAGCGAGATCTCCCGCATCCAGAAGGAGCAGATCGCCAAGATAGAAGCCAGGCTCAAATCTGCCAAGGGGGACCAAAAAGCCGAGTTCGAGACGAAGTTGAAGGCCGGCCAGGAAATCCTCGCGGAGATCGAAAAGCGCACGGATTACGATGCCTCGCTCTACTACCGCCTCGGCCGCTGCTACTTCGAGATGGGCCAGCCGCCCTCCGAAGGTGCCGCTGGTGATCCCAGCCGCATGTGGCAGTCCATCCTGGCCTTCTCCACCATCGTCGATGAGTTCAAGGACTTCCCCCAGCGTGACCGCTGCATGTACGGCCTCATCATGGTGAATGCCGCCCTGAAGCGCATCCCGGAGGCCCGGGCGCTTTGCGAGAAGTTCATCGAGAATTTCCCGGACAGTAGCGAGCTGGGCCAGATCTCCGAGATGTACGGCATGCTCGCCTACCAAAACGGTGATCTCCAGGCCGCTGCGGACTCGTTTGACCGGGCGAAAAACTTCCCGAAGGCGGACAAGGAACGCCTCATGTATCTGAGCGGCATCGTGCAGTTCGAGCTGCAAAAGTTTGAGCAGGGCCGCGCCGTCTTCGAGGCCCTCATCGCTGCCAACAAGGACAGCGCTTACAAGGACGAGTGCCTCTACCGCATCGCCCTGAGCTACTTCTACCAGAACGACTACAAAAACGTCATCAAGTCCCTGGAGACCTACATCAAGGAGAACCCCAAGGGGAACTACCTCTGCGATGCCAAATACCGCCTCGCCTTCATCACCTTCCAGGAAGGCAAAAAGGACAATGCCCAGGAGATGCTCATCAAGATCACGGCGGAGCACCCGAACGATCAAAACGTCGGCCAGGTGCATGCCCTCCTCGGCGACATCTACAATCAGAAGGCCGACTATGAGAACGCCACCAAGCAGTTCGAGTTCGCCGTGGACAAGGCAAAGACCGATGACGTGCTCAACTACGTCATGGACCAGCTCACCGACCTCTATGTGGGCCAGAACGAGTGGAAGAAGCTCGCCGGCATGTGGCAGCGCTACTACAACACGCACAAGGACAACGAGGAGCTCTCCCTGAAGGCCATCCTCTGGATCAGCCGCTCCCACATCAAGGACCAGAAGCCCGAAGAAGCCCAAAAACTCCTCTCCGAGCACATCAAGCAGCGCATTTCCAATGCCGCCAACCAGCAGGTCGAGGGCCTTATCCAGCAGGTCGTGAATGTCGTCACGCCGAAGCGCCGCCGCGCTGTGGCCGCTCCTGCGCCTGACCCGAACGCCAAGCCTGCCGAGACCGCCGCCGCGCCAGCCCCAGCTCCTGTCCCGGCCACGCCGAAGGTGCCGGAGTATGAGCAGACATTCGAAGAAGTGGAAAAGAAGCTCGAAGAGCTCCTCACCCCGCCGCAGGAGCTGAACAACGGCACCGCCGCCATGCGCATCCTGTTTGCCAAGACCTGGCTGGCCAAGGCCATGAAGTCTCCTGAGAAGACGAGCAAGTTCTTCAACATCCTCGTCGAGGTGGCGAAGGCCGAGGACCTCAGCCCCATGCTCCTCGCCATCGTGGGAGACAATGCCCGCACCAAGGGCGACCTCGAAAAAGCCACCGCCTGCTACACCCGCCTGCGTGATGTCTTCAAAAACACCGAATACTCCGACGGTGCCCCGGTGGGCCTCGCGGAGATCGAGTTCGAGAAAAACAACTACGACAAGGCTCTCGAGCTCTTCAAGGCCGCCAGCGAGTATCAGGGCAGCGCTTACATCCTCCAGTCCACCCAGGGCGTCGCCAAGACCTCCGCCAAGCTGAAGAAGTGGGATGAAGCCAAAAAACTCTACGAACAGATTGCCCAGACGAAGGAATGGCGTGGCGAGCCCACCGCGAACGCCCTGCGCATGCTCGGTGACATCGAGGCCGCCCAGAACAAGCACGAGGCCGCCATCGCCTACTACCAGCGTGTCTTCATCGCCCACCAGCGGTGGAAAGACGAGATGGCGAAGGCCTACCTCGGCTCCGCGAAGTCGTTCATCGCCCTCGGCAAGAAGGAGGAGGCTCGAAACACCCTTCAGGAGATGATCAACCGGGCCGATTTGAAGGACAAGGATGAGACCAAGGAAGCCCAACGCCTCATCGCCACGCTCTAAACCGCCACCGCAGCCCCCCATTTGACTGTCATGCGCTCCGTTTCCCTGTTTTTCACTGTTTGCGGCCTCCTGCTCGCCTCCGCCGGCCTCGCCAGCGCCCAGGCCATCGTCTTGAAGGACGGCAGCAAGGTCTTCTCGAATGAATTCTCCCTCGAAGGCGAGAAAATCATCCGCACGATCAAGATTGGCGAGGCCACCGCCAAGAGCGAGATCATGCGCCAGAACATCGACTCGCTCGAATGGCCCTATCCCACGGAACTCACCGAGTCCCAGGACCTGCTCGCCAAGGGCAAGACCGAGGAAGCCATCGCCGTGCTGAAGAAGGGCAAGGACTTCTTCGAGAAGTTCAAGGACGTGGAGGGGAACTGGTATGTCGATATCAACTTCGCCTACATCGAGGCCCTGAACACCGGCGGGAAGTTTGACGACGTGATCAAGCTCATGCCTGCGGCCCGCAATCTGAAGCTCACCGACGCCCAGAAGCTCCGCCTGCGCATCATCCAGCTCGACATCGACCGCCAGACCTCCTCCGACTACCTCACCGTCGTCGCCGAGGCCGAAAGCATTCTGAAGGAGACAGACGACAGCGCCATCGGTGCATCCCTTTGGAACATCATCGCCGATGTGCATGTGAAGAAAAAAGAGTGGGAGAAGGCCCTCCTCGCCTACCTGCGCATCCCGGTTTTCTTCGGCTCCCAAGTGCAGCGTGTGCCGGAGGCCGAGCTCCAGGCCGCCCTCATGCTCGTGAAAATGGGCCGCTTCGAGGACGCGAGCTCGTTTTTCACCCGCCTCATCGCCTCCTACCCCGGCTCCCTCATCGCCGAGCGTGCCACCAAGGAAAAAGCCTCCATCGCAGGCATGAAAAATGAAGACCCGTCCAAGCAGACGAAGGATGAAAGCAAGGACGGCAAGAAGGAAGACAAGCCCGCTGAAGGCGGCGAGAAGCCGAAAGAGGGCGCTGAGCCCGCAAAAACCACCGAAGAGCCGAAAAAATAACTCCACATTTTCTCACAACCCACTCATCATAAACCTCCACCTCGTTCCCTAAACATGACACGCCACCTCCGTTCCCGACTCGTCCCTGCCGCTCCGTTGCTTGTGCTGGCGCTGGGTGTTCTCACTGGTTTTGCTTCTGCTCAGGAGGCCGCCGCTGCTGCTGAAGCCGCTCATCCGCAGGGAGACTCCCTCATCACGCTCTTCATCCAGGGCGGCTGGGTCATGTATCCGCTTCTCGTTTGCTCCATCGCCATGGTCTGGCTCACCGTCGATACCTGGGGCCGCACCGGCATCAAAAAACTCGCCCCTCCGGCCCAGGTCGCCCAGGTGCAGGATCTCTTCCGCAGCGGTGACTACGTCGGCGCTTATCAGTTTGGCAAAAACAACAACTCCGCCTTCTGCGACATCACCCGCGTGTGCCTTAGCTTCGCCGGCGACGGCGAGGAAGCCGTGGAAACCGCCATGTTTGCTGAGATCAACAAGGTCAACGCCGCCATCCAGACACGCATCAACTACCTTTCCGTTATTGGTGTGTGCACGCCGATGATCGGTCTGATCGGCACCGTGGCTGGTATGAAGGGCGCGTTCGCCGAACTGGGCAAATCCGGTGCTTCGGACGTGGGTGCTCTCTCCGGCCACATCGGTGAGGTGCTCGTCGCCACCGCCACCGGTCTCGTGATCGCCGTGCCCGCCTTCCTCGTGTTCTACTTCCTCCGTAACCGCCTCCAGGGCGGCATGGGCGGTCTCCAGGAAGTCGTGCAGGCTCTCTTCCGCAAGATGCCCTACGAGCACCTCAAGGGTGCCCACGTCGGCGAAGAGGAATTCTACGCCGCCCTCCCGAACTGGGTCGCCGGTGGCGAAGGCACTCCTGCCGCGGCTGCTGCCTGATTTAAAGATCACCCCAAGGAGACGCGGCATCCCCGCGTCTCCCTTTTTGCCAGTTTTACATCCTTCACACTTCACCTCTAACTTCACACCACTATGGGCGGCGGCGGCGGTAACATGGAATCAGGCGAACCGGAGTTTCAGATTGCTCCGATGATCGACGTCCTTCTCGTGCTCCTGATTTTCTTCATGAGCATCACCTCCAATCAGGTGGCAAAAATCGACAAGGAGATCACTCCTCCAGTCGCCGGAGCCGCCAAGAAGAAGGAGAAGAACATGACGAACGAGGGCATTATCAACGTCCGCTGGAACAACGGCCGTCAGGAGTCCACCCTCGTCTTTCAGGACCGCCCCTATCCGGACACGACCGCCCTTGTTGACCTGCTCACCGGCCAAAAGGCCAAAAATGCCTCCTACCGCGTCATCATTCGCGGAGACAAGGCACTCCCCGCCGTCGAGGTCCAGAAGGTGATGGCCATCATCGCCCAGTCCGGCATCGACGACATCTCCTTCTCCGCCCTCAACCAGTAATTCCCACCCGCCATGTCCGCCCACGGAAAGAAGAAGAACGAAATCGAGCATGACAGCACGGCTCTGGGCTTCCAGATCGCCCCGATGATCGACGTCGTGTTCGTCATCATGCTTTTCTTCATGGTGATGGCCGGCTCCCAGAAAAAGGAGATGGAGCTGAAAAGCCAGCTCCCCGGCGTCGCCCCCGCCAGCCCTGATGCGCCGCAGGAGATGCCAGATGAAATCATCATCAAGATCGAGGAATCCGGCATCGTGCTGCTCAACGAGGAGGAATTCGACAATCCAGGCCCTGCCAAGCCTGTGGCTCCGGATCTCGACAAGCTTCCGAACATGACCGCCACGCTCAAGCGCCTCAAGCAGGAGGCCGACAACCGCAATGCGAAGGTCATCGTCACCATCGAAGCCGAGGAGCAGGCCAAGTACGAGCGTGTCATCGACGTGCTGAACTCCCTCGCCATCGCCCGCGTCGCCAATGTGACCTTCTCGGTCGGCAGCGATACCGGCTTCTAATGCCGCCGCGAGGCAGGAATTTCATCACCACACCCCAAGATCCCGGCTCGCTCACGCGTGACGGGAGAGTCTGAAATTCTAAATCTCAAATCAGAAATCCACGATGAACCCTGATCCCAACCAGCAGCCTCCCGCGCAGCCCGGCGCCGCTCCGTATCCGCATCCCGGCGCCACGCAGCCGATGCCCCAGGGCTACCCGCAGATGCCTCCTGGCTACATGCCTCCTCCCGGCTATCCGCCGCACATGACCGGCCCCATGGCGATGGGTGGCTATCCTCCCGGCTATCCCATGCCGCAGGGCTACCCGCAGATGCCTCCTGGCTATCCGCAAATGCCCCAGGGCTACCCAGCCATCCCTCCTGGCTATCCGCAAATGCCCCAGGGCTACCCAGCCATGCCTCCTGGCTACCCGCAGATGCCCGGCATGATGCCGCCGCCCACGATGCCCATGCCGGCTGTGGCCCCGCCCCCTGCTCCTGGTGCCACCACACCCCTCGCCCCGGCTCCGATCGCGGCTCCAAAGGCCGCCGTGCCTGCCCCATCCACCCCGTCGCCAAAACCTGCTGCGCCTGCGCCGGCCGCTCCAGTGGCCGCTGTGGCAGCTCCCACCGTCGCCGCCGTTCCCGTGGCCACGGCCGTTCCTGACGACGCCGCACATCACCACACTGAGTTTGGCCCCGTGGAGGTCTTCCACCCCGAGGCTGCTCACCACATCGAACCCGCCAAGCCGCAAAACGCCTTCGTGCGCATGTGGAAGAAGGCCGGTGGTGGCTCGCTCACTTTCTCCATCATCATTCACGCCGGCATCCTCGTCGCCATGGCCCTCATCGTCGTGGCGCAAAAGATGGTCGAGAAGGAAGTCGATTTCCTCCCCGGCGGCGGCACCCAGCAGGGCGCGGCAGCCAGCCA
>JBKCXA010000568.1:0-2110 GCA_046316935.1 Prosthecobacter sp. | reverse complement strand
CCACAGGATGGTTTCGCGTCCGCTGTGGATGAACTGGATGTCGATGTACTTCCGATGCGCCTCGAATTTGGCTTTTTCGATGGGTTTCGACTCATACGTCTGCACCAGGGCAAAGCAGTGATCGCCATCGATGTCATGCCGCCCGAGCTCTTGCGTGCCGTCCATCGTGCGCAGCCAGGCAAAGGCCTTGGCGAAGCGGGAGTTCAGGGATTCATAGCGGGCGGCGTTGGCGAGGATGTCGAGGACCATGAGGGGTTTTGGAGCAGTTGAGAGTCTTCTTCAAGCCAGGATGTTCTTCACGACCTTGCCCTTCACGTCGGTGAGCCGGAAATCACGCCCACCGTAACGGAACGTCAGCCGCTCGTGATCGAGACCGAGCAAATGCAGCATCGTCGCGTGCAAGTCGTGGATGTGCACTTTGCCGTCGATGGCTTCGATGCCGAGATCGTCCGTCGCGCCGTGGATGTGGCCGGCCTTCACGCCACCACCGGCCATCCACATGCTGTAGCCTTTGTTGTTGTGCCCGCGGCCGTCCTGGGTGGCATCATCGGGCGTGCGGCCAAACTCCCCGCCCCAAAGCACGAGCGTGTCCTCCAGCAGACCACGTTGGTCGAGATCGTGCAGCAAGCCCGCGATGGGTTTGTCGATCTGTGAGCAGTTGCGTGTCATGCCGCTTTGCAGCGAGCCGTGCAGGTCCCACTCCATGTGGCTGATTTCGATGAAACGCACGCCCGCCTCGGCGAATCGACGCGCGAGCAAGCACTGGCGGCCAAAGGTCTCGGTGGGCGAGTTGTCCGCGCCGTAGAGTTGCAGCGTGGCTTTGCTCTCGCCGCTGAGATCCATCACGCGCGGCAGCTCGCCCTGCATGCGGAAGGCCAGCTCGTAGGAGGAAATGATGCCTTCCACGCGCGGATCGCCCGTTTGCGCGAGCAGATCGCGATTCATCGCCTGCAAGAGGTCGAGTTGCTGACGCTGCGCGGCGTTATCGAGGCGTAAATTCGTGATGTTGCCGAGCTGGAGCTTCGCACCGGGCTGATTCGCGTTGCCTAGCAACGTTGCAGAGTTGGACGCAGGCAAAAACGCGCTGGAGTAGTAACTCAGGCCGCCGAGCGCGGTGAGCGGATTGATGCTGATGAAGCCAGGCAGGTTCTCGTTTTCCGATCCGAGTCCGTAAACCGTCCACGAGCCCATCGACGGCCGCACAAACTGAAAACTGCCCGTGTGGAGCTGCTGCAGCGCCTGCGGATGGTTTTCATTGTCCGTGTGCATGCCGCGCAGCACGCAGAGCTTGTCCGCCTGCTTCGCCAGCTCAGGAAACAGCTCCACGATGTCGATGCCGCTCTGTCCATGCTTCGCGAACTTCCAGCGCGAGCCGAGCATCTTTGTGCCTTTGTTGCGTCCCGGCTCGCCATGCCGCCGCGCGAGCTCCGGCTTCGGATCAAACGTCTCCATGTGAGAAGGTCCGCCGCGCATGCAGAGAAAGATGACGCGCTTCGCCCTCGCCGGAAAATGCGAAGCCAGCCTGCTCTCCGCCGAAGCCATGCCGGCAAACGCGAGATAACCAAAACCTGCGGAGGCTTGCTGAAGGAGCTGGCGGCGGGTGTGCATGGTGACGGAACGTTCAGTTTGGTAGGATAATTGAGGGTAGGATGATTTCTTTCTTCGGTTCAAAAACCAAGTTTCAAATTATCCTACCCATAATCATCCTACCCTCATGCCGATCGAAACCGCTGTCCCCATTCGCCCCGCAAGCCGCCAGGAGTTCTATGACATGGACTTTGAGATGATGCGACACGCTTTGGACATCCATTCAGATTATGGGGGCGTGCTGGACGAGGCGATCTACAAAAACGAGCTGACTCTGCGCTGCAATAAGGCAGGCTTGAGCATGGAACGCGAGGTTTTGGTTCGTGTTAAACATGGTGAATTCACCAAAGACTACCGAATCGATCTTTTGATGAAGCGCTGCGTGATCGTGGAAGGTAAAACGGCCGAGCGGATCGTTTCCGCGCATCGCGGACAGACCGCGAACTACCTCATGCTCGCCAACATCCGTTTCGGGAGCCTTATCAACTTTCAAGGTCCGAGCGCCAAACGCGAATTTGTCACC
>JBKCXA010000567.1:0-9227 GCA_046316935.1 Prosthecobacter sp. | reverse complement strand
ACACCGCCCATTTTGCGCGAGGTGGGATCATGTACCACTCCGCGCAGCATCACGCCGTTCTCATCTTTCTCCGTCGGCGCAATGCGCGGCCTCCGATCCTCCGGCGGCACGAAACGCGTCGAGTCCATCTTCAGCGGCTCGAAGATGTTTTTCGTCGCGAAGTCATTCAACGATATGCCACTGACTTTGCGCACCACCTCGCCCAGCAGGATGAAATTGATGTCCGAGTAGCGGAAGAAGCGATCCGGTGGTCCATCCGGCTCCAGCTCGATGGCACGACGAATGCCCGCCTCGTAGCCGCTCCATGCCGGCTCCTTCGGAATGCCCGGTTTCAGCCCCGAAGTATGCGTGAGCAGATGCCGGATGGTGATTCCCGGCCTCATCTCCGGCACATAACGCCTCACCTCTGCCTCCAACTCGATTTTGCCCTGCTCAATCAGGAGCATCATGCTTGGCAGCGTCGCCACCACCTTCGTCAGCGAGGCTGCGTCAAAGACCGTGTCCTCCGTCATCGCTTCCTTCGCCGGCACGAGTGCTCGCTGGCCCTCGACCATCACCGCTTTCCGCTCGCCGCTCTCGATCCATACCACCGCGCCTTCGGGATTGTGCCGCGCCACCGCCTTTCGCAGCACCTCGCGCACCGCGGTAAAATCCTCCGCAAGAGCGAGACCACCTGCGAGAAGCCAGAATCCGAAAAACCATTTCATCATGGTCCAGCCTAACGCGGCCCATCAGCCCAAGGCTATCTGAAAAACATCCCGCCGTCGTTGAGATGGAAAAGCGCAAGCTCGGAGGTATCGCAGCGTTTCCAGCGCCTCCATGAAGCTCCTCGTCGCCGCTCTATGCCTCGTTTCATCATTCGTCATTCCGCATTCGTCATTCGCCGCGGAGCGGCCCAACATCGTTTTCATCCTCGCCGATGACCTCGGCTACTCGGACCTCGGCTGCTACGGCAGCGAGATCGCCACGCCGCATCTCGATTCACTCGCGAAGAATGGTCTGCGCTTCACGCAGTTCTACAACACCGCCCGCTGCTGGCCCACGCGGAGTGCGTTGATGAGCGGTTTTTACGCACAGCAAATCCATCGCGATGCGCTGCCGGACGTCGGTGGTGGCGGGCAAGGCGTGCGTCAAAAGTGGGCACCGCTGCTGCCGCACTTTCTGAAGCCCGCGGGCTATCGCAGCTACCACATCGGCAAGTGGCACATCGACGGACCCGTGCTCGATGGCGGCTTCGACCGCTCGCTCGACATGAAGAACCAGGGGAACTTCTTCACCGCCAAAGGCAACTCCATCGACGACGTGCCCGTGACGGTGCCTGCCGATGAAAAAGGCTACTACGCCACCATTGCCACCGCCGACCACGCCATCGAGTGCCTCAAAGATCACGCCACGAACCACGCCGAGAAGCCCTTCTTCCACTACATCCCCTTCATCGCGCCGCATTTCCCGCTCCACGCCCTCCCGGAGGACATCGCGAAGTATCGGGACAAGTATCTCGATGGCTGGGAAAAGCTGCGCGAGGCCCGCTTTGCCCGCCAGAAGGAGATGGGCCTCACGAAGACGAGCTTGTCCGCCCTCGAGCGCGAAGTCGGTCCGCCGTATGCCTTTCCCGAT
Source organism: Prosthecobacter sp. (assembly GCA_046316935.1). Lineage (GTDB taxonomy): Bacteria > Verrucomicrobiota > Verrucomicrobiia > Verrucomicrobiales > Verrucomicrobiaceae > Prosthecobacter. The sequence goes on along the minus strand of JBKCXA010000567.1, from coordinate 7,610 downwards.
GACCTCGAAAAACTCGGCCCCGGCGAGATCAATCGCCCGCTGCCATGGAGCGATCTCACCGAGGAACAGCGCCGCTTCCAGGCCACGAAGATGGCCATCCACGCCGCGATGATCGACCGCATGGATCAGGAGATTGGCCGCATCCTCGCCCAGCTCAAAGCGATGGGCGCTTTTGAGAACACGATCATCTTCTTCGCCTCCGACACCGGTGCGAGCGCCGAGATCATGGTGCGCAATGGCGGCCACGATCCTGCCGCGCCTCCCGGCAGCGCCGCCAGCTACCTCTGCCTCGGCCCCGGCTTCTCCAGCGCGGCGAATACGCCGCACCGTCGGCACAAGACTTGGGTACATGAAGGCGGCATCAGCACCCCGCTCGTCGTGCACTGGCCCGCTGGCATCGCCGCCAAAGGCGAGCTGCGCACCACGCCCGCCCATGTGATCGACTTCGTCCCCACCGTGCTCGACCTGCTCGACATCGAGAAGCCGAAGGCATGGCAAGGCGAAGCGATCCCCGAAGCGCCCGGCAAGAGCCTCTTGCCTGCCTTTGCCAAGGATGAAACCATCACCCGCGACTCACTCTGGTGGCTGCACGAAGGCAACAAAGCCATCCGTGTCGGTGATTGGAAGCTCGTCGCCGCTCAAGGCGATGCCTGGGCGCTTTACGACCTCAAAACCGACCGCGCCGAGCAACACGACCTCGCTGCGAAGATGCCCGAGAAAGCCAAGGAACTCGCCGACCTCTGGCAAAAGCAAACCGACGCCTTCACCGCCCTCGCCAAGCAAACCCTCGCCGATCAGCCCAAAGGCAAAGGAAAGGGCAAGAAGGCGAAGAAGTAACCTGGACTGCGGCAGCCTGCTGCCGCTTTTCCGAGGCAGCCCTGCTGCCGTCGCAGTCTCTTTGTGATCGACCCTTCTGGGCGGCTCTCGCCTGGGCGGGAGCCGCAGATGCGGACGAGAATCGGATGGAAGCATGGCGGCCAGCAGGCTGCCGCAGTCCATGTGAGCCATCTCTCTCAGCATAGGATCAGCGATAACCCCCGCCATCTTCCGCGTTCACAGGGCTCGCATGATCCGCCTCTTTCTCCTCCTCTTCGCCCTCGGCCCTTCGCTCTACGCCGCCCAGCCGAACGTCATCTTGATCATGGCGGACGACTTCGGTTACGAGTGCGTGACCGCGAATGGCGGCGAGTCGTATCAAACGCCGCATCTCGACCGCCTCGCGGCCTCCGGCATGCGCTTCGAGCACTGTCATTCGCAGCCGCTTTGCACACCCACCCGCGTGCAGCTCATGACGGGCAAATACAACGTGCGCAATTACCTGAACTTCGGCACGCTTGTGCGCACGGAGACGACCTTCGGCCATCTCATGAAAAAGGCGGGCTATGCCACCGGCATCTGCGGCAAATGGCAGCTCGGTCACGAGAAAGATGCGCCACAGCACTTTGGCTTCGATGAGGCCTTGCTCTGGCAGCACACACGCCGCCCGCCACGCTATGCCAACCCCGGCCTCGAACTCAACGGCGAGGAAAAACAATACCCCGAGGGCAGCTACGGCCCCGACCTCGTGAACGACTTCGCGCTCGATTTCGTCACGCGGCACCAGGAGAAGCCCTTCTTTCTCTACTACCCGATGATTCTCACGCACGATCCTTACCAACCCACGCCCGACAGCCCGGACTGGAACCCCACGATCAGCAGCGAGGCCAAACAACGCGATGTGAAGCATTTCGCTGAGATGGTGACCTACATGGACAAGCTCATCGGCCGCCTCGATGCCAAACTCGGCGAACTCGGCATTCGCGATAACACGCTCCTCCTTTTCACCGGCGACAACGGCACCGGCAAAGGCGCGACCTCCCGCTTCAAAGGCGCGGACTTCCCCGGCGGCAAAGGCAGCACCGCGCACAGCGGTCATCATGTGCCGCTCATCGTCAGTTGGCCCGCCGTGATGAAGCAGGGCCGCGTAAACCGCGATCTCATCACCTGCGCCGACTTCCTTCCCACCCTCTGCGCCGCTGCCGGAGCACCCGCCCCCGATGGCGTCGATGGCATCAGCTTTCTCCCTCAACTCCAAGGCCAGCCCGGCACGCCCCGCGAAGCCATTTACATGTGGTATTCACCGCGTCAGTCCAAGGACCTCAGCGTGAAGGAGCTGGCCTTCGACCATCATCACAAGCTCTACCGCACCGGCGAGCTCTACGACCTCCAAGCCGATCCCAAGGAGAAATCTCCTCTCACCGGCGAGCAGCCCGCGAGAGCCAAGCTCCAGGCCGTGCTCGATCAATACCAAGACGCCCGCCCCGCTGAACTCGACCGCCAGTTTGAGCAGTCCAGCGCTGAGAAACCCAGGAAGGGAAAGAAAAAGCGGGATGCGTGAGTGAGTGATCCGTCACGCACCAAACTGCCGCCAGAACATCACCACCGAGATCACCAGCCCGATCAGCGTGATCAGGTGCCGCACGCGTCGCGGCTCGATGCGCTGAGAAAAGTGCGCTCCGAAGTAGTAGCCAACCAAGGCGCCTGCCGTCAGTGACAGCGCCTGCGGCCACAGCACCATGCCGGCGGCGATGAACCACACCGCCGCGACCACATTGATGAGGCTGCCGAGCAGGTTTTTCAGCGCGTTCATCTCGTGAATGTGCGTCATGCCCATGAAGCCGAAGGAGGCCAGCATCAGGATGCCGATCCCCGCGCCAAAGAAGGCTCCGTAGATGGCCACGGGCAGTTGCAGCGCCAGCGAGAACCAGATCGTGCGCGACTTCGAGGCCTTGCCACCTTTGCGCAGAAAGCCCTGCAAAAAGAACAGCACCGTGGCGAACAGCACGAGGAAGGGCACGAGCTTGGAAAACTGGTCATCGCTCGTCTGCGTGAGCAGCCAGCTTCCCAGCGCAGCGCCTGCTGTCCCTACTGGGATGAACCACGGCAGCCATTGACGCACGGCTTTCAAATGATGGCGGAAGCTCACGATGCTGCTCGACGTGCCGATCACGAGGCCCACGGTGCTCGTGGCATTTGCCGCCACGGGCGGCACACCGCACATCAGCAGCACCGGAAAGGTCAGCATCGTCCCGCCGCCCGCCACCGCATTCACCGCCCCGGCCGCGCATCCGGCGGCACTGAGGGCGAGGGCATCAAAAAAGGTCATTGCGATGCTTTTTGACGCTTTCCGACCTTTTCGCCAGCGGAAGCTCGTTTTAGCCTCGCCACCATGGACCTCGCCGATGTCATCGACCTCTGCCTCAGCCTGCCCGGTGCCGAGGAAACGCTGCCTTTTGGACCCGAGGCGCTCGTTTATAAAGTCGGCGGCAAGCTCTTCGCCATCACCGTGCCCGAGGACCATCCTGCCCGCATCAACCTCAAGTGCGATCCCGAGCGCTCTCTGGAGCTTCGTGACCAATATCAAGCCATCAAACCCGGCTGGCACATGAACAAGAAGCACTGGAACACCCTCGTCCTCGACGGCTCCGTGCCCCCGAAACTCATCCGTGAGCTCGTCCAGCACAGCTACGACCTCGTCGTCGCCTCGCTGCCTGCCAAATCACGGCCTAAGCCGCGGCCACCACGTCCATGATCTTCGCGGGCGGCTGCTGGTTCATGGCGAGCCAGGCCATGCCGCGGAGGCCGGGATTGGCATGGGTGAAGAAGCGCTTGTAGGCGGCGCAGAGGTAGTTGAGGCCGGGTTCGCCATCGGGCGTGCGGAGGAAGCGGTTTTTAGGGCACTCGCCGTGGCAGGCGAAGCGCACCTCGCATCGCTGGCAGTAGCCGGGAAGCGTCGCCACTTTGTTTTGGCCGAACTCGCGCTGCTGCGGGCCGCGCACGAGATCGCCGAGGCTTTGATCGAGCAGATTGCCGAGGCGATGACGCGGCGTGACGAAGTGATCGCAGGAATAGACATCGCCATTGTGCTCCAGCGCCACCGCATCGCCGCAGGTCTCGCGGAAGAGGCACAGGCCAGAAGGCTGGCCCATCCACACGCCGAGCATCACATCAAAGAGCTGCACAAAAACCCGGCCCACATCGTTTCGCAGCCAGTGATCCCAGATCGTGGTCAAAAAGGCACCGTAATCCTCCGCGAGCACGCTGGCCTCGCTCACCGCCTCACCTTCGCCGATGCGATCGACCAGCGGGATGAACTGCATGTGCGTGGAGCCGATGCTTTTGAGAAATTCATAGACCTCCAATGGCCGGCGTGCGCTCTCGCGATGCACGACGGTGAGCGTGTTGAAGGTCACGCCGTGCTTTTGCAGCACGCCGAGGCCGCGCATGACCTTGTCAAAGGTGGGCTTGCCGCCTTTGTCCACGCGATAGAGGTCATGCAGCTCACGCGGACCGTCGATGCTGAGCCCAACGAGGAAGTTCTCGCGCTTCAAGAAGGCACCCCACGCTTCATCGAGCAGCACGCCGTTCGTCTGAAAGGCATTCGCGATGCGGCGACCACCAGCGTGCTGCTTTTGCCATGCCACCGCCTTCTCGTAAAACTCAACGCCCATCAGTGTCGGCTCGCCCCCCTGCCACGCGAAGAGCACCTCCGCGCCATCGGGTTGAGCAGCGATCTGGCTGATCACGAACTTCTCCAGCGCCTCGTCGGACATGCGGTGGCTGCCTTTCGGATACAGGCCTTCCTTTTCGAGGTAGAAGCAATACTTGCAGTCGAGGTTGCACTTCGACCCCGACGGCTTCGCCATCACATGAAAGGGTTCTTGGCTCATGACGCCTGCGTCCATTGCACGCGATAAAATGCTTTTTGACCTCCAAGCGTGTCACTCATCAAAACAGGCCCGTTGTTTCCCGCGAGCGTCGTGCCGACATTGGACCATGAAACAAGGTCGGTGGACTTTTGGAGCTGGTAAGTCGTGTTGATGCGCGAGTTGAAGGTGAGCTGCACTTTGGCCTGCGGGCCGTTGGTGGGATCCGTCCAGCGCTTGATCTCGAATTTCATCTTCTCCGGTGCCACAGACGGTGTGTAGGCCCGTGTGGCGAGACGGGTGCCTTCCAGCGTGGCGAGCTGGTTCATGAGCAGAGTGCGGGCAGCTTGCTGCGTGGGGGTGGCGAGCGTGGGCTCGCTGTTCAGCGTGCGCAGAGCCTCAGCCCAGACAGAGATGTTTTTTTCCTCCAACGGCAATCCGTAGAGAGCGCTGAAATCGCCTCCCAAAGGCCTCAGATCATAAAACTCCTGCTGATCCGCCGCCACACCATCGGCATCGAAGTAGCGGGCGTATTTGAAATCGCTCGTGCGGATCATGCGGATGCGGTTTGGCGGCGAAACGGGACCCGTGGGAAAGGTGGCGGCGTTCGACGCGGCGTAAATGTCGTCGAAGGTGAACAAGATGTAGTCCTGCACCGATGGCGCGGCGGGATTCAGCACGATGCTGCTGTAATCGACGCCTGCGAAGCCCTTGGACTGCCAGCCAGGCACGCCGGTGAGAGCACAAAGCGTGGGCAGCAGATCGACATGCGAGACGAGTGCGTCGGTCGTTTGCGCGGTGGGATAGAGCACGGGATTCGACCAGATCATCGGCACTCGGATCGTCTCCTCGTAGGTCACAAAGGTCTTCTGGCGAAGCGCCCCGTGGCACATGCCGTTTTCGCCGTGATCGGAGGTGCGGATGATGACGGTGCTGTTCAGCGCGGCGGTGCCAGCCCCGCCTAGGTTGTCAAAGACAGCCAGCAGCTCGCCGATCTGGCCGTCGATCTTCTTCATGAGGTTGCCGTAGAAATTCAGGTAGTTCTGCTGCACCTGCGGCGTGGCTACGACGCCGAGTCCGCCAGCCATGACACTCTTGATTTGAGCATGCGCGGTCGGTTTGTAGTTCGTGGCGAGGTTTTCATTCACCGTCGGCGGCAGCGGAATGGGCGGTGTGGTGGGCGTGAGCCACGAGGCATCGTAACCGCCGACCTGCCACGGTTCCGGATTGCCCGCGCCGGGATAGGCCAGCACGTCGTGGGGATTCACGAGGGAGACGATGAGGCAGAAAGGGCGTCCCGTCGGGTTCTGGATGCGGTTTTGCAGGAAGGCCTTCGCGTCATTGATGAAGCGGGCGTCATGATCCGCCGTGCCGCCGCCAAAGTTGTGCGCGGCGGTGTCGCCACCCGCATCGGGCGCGTCCCAGGCATCGAAGCCGTAGCGGCTGATATCATCCTCCATGTAGGTGCCGTCCACACCGTCGATGCCGTGGCTCATGTGCCACTTGCCTTTGTAAATGACATCGTAACCCGCCTCCTTCAAGCAGGTGGCCATGTTTGGCAGCGAAGGATCGAGCTGCGGCTCCAGCGGCGTTTGCTGGTAGTCCTCCGTGAGCGTCGAATGTGCATGATTCTGCGCCGGGAAGAGACCGGTGAAGAGCGCATTGCGCGAGGGCGTGCACATCGCCGTGGCGCAAAAGGCGTGCGTGAAGGTGAGGCCGTTGCTTTTCAGGCGCGTGGTGTTCGGCAGGTTCGCCGATTCCCAGCCTGCGGGAATCCACATCGGCGGACGCTCCTGATCGGTCATGATGAGCATGAGGTTCATCGGCGAGGCAAACTGCCCGCCCTGCGCCTCCTGGGTCACCACGCCGAAGAATTGCGATCCCGCCGCGACGGCGGTGAGCTGCTGAAGGAAATCACGACGTGAGGTGGAGGCGATGGAGGCAGGCATGACGATGAGGTAAAGGGTTCATACGGCTCCCACACGGTCTGCCGGAGGTTGTTACAGAGGTTTGGAAAAAAGTGGTGCAGCCGTCCCGGCTGCTTTCTGGAGTCCGGAGGACTCCACCACACTACTCCAGCCACCACACAAAAACGCCCTCGTCATCCGCTGCCACCAGTCGCTTTCCATCCACGGAAACGGCCACGCAGCCGCGACGCAGTTGCCCGGTGAAGTTTTGTGCGAGCTTCTTTGCCTGCCAGACATCGTCCTCGGTCTGCATCAGTCGGAAAATGGCCGCAGGTTCATCGGTGATCACATACAGCGCCTCATTCGCCAGATCCGCCGCCACGCCGCGCAGGGGCGGCAAAGGCTCCGCGAGCTTCAGCGGGGTCAAAACGCCGTTTTGCAGGCTCGCGAGCCGTCTTTCGTCCTCCACGGCCACGATGATTTGGTTCCGCGTCAGCGTCACGTCCACGAGCGGGGCTTTGGCCTCGACGAGCACCTTCGGCGCATGCTCATCCTTCAGCGAAACGGCATAAAGCTGCCGGTCCGCCACCACGAGCGCGGTTTGAGCCGTGATCGCGGCATCGCCCGTCCAAGTCGCGGGTGGCAGCTCCACCGGGCCTGCGTTTTTCACCGGCAGGGGATGATCGCCCCATGGTGAATCGGCTGCCAGCACCTCCGCCTCGCCAAAATCACGCAGATCCACATGCGACACATAGCCGGGATGCGTCCACGCCATCCGCGATCCATCCGCCGTGAAGGTCATGCCGTCCGCCGGAGTCTGCGTGATCCACGGCGCGGGCGGCGCTCCCTTCATGAGCCACGCCATGCCATTGCCCACGGCCACCCAAGCACGCTCGTTCCACTGGGGATGCAGCGCCAGTGCCCGTGGAGCCATCTCCGAGCCGTCCTCCAGCTCGCGAATGCTCGCACGGAACACCGCCGGCTCCGGCAGCTCGCTCGCCAGCATCGCCGCGTGGCT
>JBKCXA010000566.1:0-18361 GCA_046316935.1 Prosthecobacter sp. | reverse complement strand
AATCTGCTCCACGTCCTCGTCATCTACACCGACACGCTCAACCACATCTTCCACACCGTGCCCATCCCGCTGGCGGACTTCTTCCTCCTCGGCCTCATCGGCAGCAGCGTCCTGTGGGCGGAGGAGGCTCGGAAGTGGTTTGCGCGGAGGAAATGTTGTGAGGCTTGATTCTTGCCACCTTCGCACTGCCTCATGACCGAACTGCTGTTCATCCTTTTGCTCCTCCTCTTCAACAGTGTCTTTGCCATGGCGGAGATCGTGATCGTATCGGCGAAGAAGGCGCGGATGATGGAGCGGACGGAGAATCCGGAGGGCTTCCTGAGCACGGTTCAAAATGGCATCAAGCTGGCGGGCGTGCTTGCGGGGGCCTTCGGGGGTGCAAGCCTGGCAGGCTATGTGACGCCGTGGCTGAAGGAGGCACCCTGGCATGCGGAGGAGCTGCTGCGCGAGGAATTGCGCCTCCGCTGGGCTCAATGATACTCCGCGAGCGCCCGAGGCATGAAGGCGCGGAGGTTTTCAATGCGGGTGGCATCAAGGGGGTGCGTGCGCAGGAAGGCCGGCGTGCTGCTGGCCCCTTTCTGGCGGGCAAAGTTTTCCCACAGGGTGATGCTTTCACGCGGATCATAGCCACCGCGGGCCATGTAAAGGGCGCCCAGCTTGTCGGCCTCCAGCTCCTGGCCGCGACTGAACTTTAGCATGCCAAGCCCAAGCGCTGCGCTTGCCGCCGTGCTGGTGGCCACACGCGTGCCGGTGCTCTGGCGGGTGCCGAGCGCGGCGTCGAGCACCGCGATGCCGACCGAGCCAAGCACGGCGGTGCTCATGCGCTCGCCGCTGTGTCCGGCGACGACATGCGCCAGCTCATGACCGAGCACGGCGGCGAGCTGGGCGTCGTTATGGGCCACTTTGAAGATGCCGGTGTTCACGCCCACCTTGCCACCAGGCAATGCGAAGGCATTTGGCGTGCTGTCTTCAAACAAAACGAACTCCCAGCTCGCCCCCGGCATCGGCACGATGCGCATCAGGCGTGCCGCCACGCGGTTCACCGCGGCGGTTTGCGATCCATTCCCCGACCGGCGCTTCTGCGATTTGATCTTCTCAAACTCCGTGAGGCCCATCTGGCTGAGGTGGGTGTTCGGGATGATGTTGAACGATTTTCGTCCGATGTCCGGCACCGTGGTGCAGGCGATCAGGATCGTCGAGAGGGCGAGGACAAGCGGCAGCAGCAGGGAGGAGAAGTGAGAGCGGCTCATGCGCCAAAATGAAAGCGCCTGACCGTGAGACAACCGGAAACCTCGCCTGCGGTTCGTTTAGGCGATCTACCTCTTCATGGCCCAGCGAGCTGTCATGATCTCCTTCCAGCCCGGCGGCTCAGCCTGTTTCATCCGATGGATTGAACAAGCCTTGGGTTGACCACCCGCGCTCAACTTGCTCCCTGTCGGCATGCCGCGATCGAACATGACCTCCAGCCCCCCTGAGATGAGTGATAAAAGCTTTCGAGTTCTCTTCGTGTGCCTCGGCAACATCTGCCGGTCTCCCGCCGCTGAGGGTGTGATGCAGGCGATGGTCGATGAAGCCGGTCTCGGAGGCTCCATCCGGGTGGATTCCGCCGGAACCGAGGGCTGGCATCATGGCAAGCTGCCAGATGCCCGCATGCGCGAGGCTGGCAAGGCTCGTGGCTACACGCTGCAAAGCCGCGCCCGTCAGGTCAGGCGGGAGGATTTGGAGACGTTCGACCTCATCCTCGCGATGGACGCGGACAATCTGCGCAACCTTCGCTCGCTTGATCCGCAGGGCCTTCATCACGCCAAAATCCGCCCGTTTTGTGATTACTGCACCGACCACTCTGAAAAAGAGGTGCCCGATCCCTATTACGGCGGTCCCGAGGGCTTCGAAAAGGTCCTCGACCTCCTCGAGGACGGCTGCGCGAATGTGCTGAGCCAGGTCTCAAAAGGGTGAACCGGTGTTTTTGCCAACGCGTGAGGAGGGAACCATGCCCGCATGGCACAAAGTGCTGGATTCCATCCGGGCCCGGCGGTTTCTTCGCTCCCTCTCATGATCTCCCTTCTCCTCATCGACGATCATTTTGTCGTCCGCAGCGGCCTCGTGGCTTCGCTGGAGCTGGAGGATGATCTGCAGGTGGTCGGCGAGGCCGACCGGGGGGAGGAAGCGCCCAGGCTGTTCGCCCAGACGCGGCCAGTGGTGGTTTTGATGGACCTTCAACTACCCGGGCTCAGCGGCATCAATGCCACCGCCGCGCTGCTGCGCGAGCATCCTGACGCACGAGTGCTGATTTTTTCGACCTTTGCCCGCGATGAAGAGATCCAGGCCGCGCTGAAGGCTGGGGCTCTGGGCTACCTGCAAAAATCCGCGTCCCGTGATGCCCTCCTCGCCGCCATCCGGTCGGTCGCCCGCGGAGAGCGCAGCCTCCCGCCGGAAATCGCCCAGCGGCTCAAAGACCGGCTCGCCGAGCCGGAGATCACGCCTCGTGAGCGTGAGATCCTCACCCTCGTGACCCGTGGCAATGCGAACAAGGAGATCGCCGCCACGCTCGGCATCTCCGAGGACACGGTGAAGCAGCACGTCAGCCGCATTCTCGTGAAACTCAAGGCGAACGACCGTGCCCAGGCGACCGCCGAGGCGATCCGTCGCGGGTTGGTAAATGTCTGACCGGGGAGCCGAAACGGCGAAACCCATCGACAGGCATTTTTTGGCCGCCACACCAGGAGGCAGGGAAAGCTGTCAAAATTTGAGAAAAAGCAGCCCAAATGGTTGCCACCGGTTGATAATTTTTATAATTTTTGTATCTTTTGGCCTAGTTTGACTCCCAGCCCCCACTTTTCGGCATGTCTGCCCTCCACCCATTCCCCCCACCTGTTGTTCCTGAGACCTCTGCATTGGCGTCTCAGTTGCAGGGCATGGTGGAGGAATTACGCCGGACACGCGAGTCGGTCTTGGGACAAATGGACGCCCAGATCGCCCGGGCCAGCGGGTTGCTAAAGGCTCTGCATGCCGGGGCCTCCACGTCCCCGCCTGCACTCCCGCCTCTGCATCCACCGGCGCAGGAGATCATGCAGGTGCCCCCAAAGCTCACCAGCGTCGTTTTGAGCTCCATGGAACAGCCTGGGATCGACCCGCATCTCGAAGAGGCCACACTCGCGGAGCTGAATGCCGCGCTGTCCCAGGCGTTTACCGAAATCGCCAGCCGCGGCGGCCTTTTGGGACACTAGATCCAATTCCAACCTCCACCACCCGTCACAGCAGCGACCGGAACGGGGCGATCACCTCCGCGGCGACAGCCTCGCGGGCTTTGATGGCGACCTGCAGCGGCCCTGCCGTGGTGGCCTGCGTGAAAATGCTCAGCGTGTGATCCGGCGGCAGCGCATGGTGAATCACCTCCCCTGCTTGCTGAATGGCATCGGCACTGGCCTGCCGCACGGCCTTGAGCGCCATCAGGGTCGATAGGATGAGGCCGGGCTTCGGATCGTTGTTCCAGACGAGGGAACCATCCACATCGAGGACGAGGAGCTTCGAGCCTTCCGGCAGATGGGAAAGCACCTGCTTTGCAAACGAGGCGAGTCTTGCTTCCGGGCTTTCGGTGACGGCCGGGGTGGTATCTTCCACCGGCAAAGAATGGCTCAGGATACCCGCCGCCGCCGCGCGATGACGGATCATCTTCAGGCGCTCGCGAATGCGGTCGAGCGGTGGAGCAGCCTCAGCCTCCGGGGCAGGCGGGGGGGCATCATGAGACTCCTCGACAGGCTCTTCCACCGCCTCTTTGACCTTTTCCGGCTCAGGAGGCAGATCAGGAAAGACCTCGGCGGCCGGTGCCGGAGCCGGTGCGAGCTGCTCTTCCTCCTCAAAAAAAGGCAGCGGGCCGTCATCTTCATCGGGCGGGGACTCCGGCAAGGCCGGCTCGACCTCAGCCTCCACCGGCAGCGGGGCATCCAGACGCTGAAGCAGCGCCTGGAGATGCGTTTCATCAATCCAGGAGACTCGCGTGCTCATCGTGTTTTTCGCGTTGCTTGGCCATGCCGGTGCGCTGCTCGAGCTCCGCGGCGATTTGATCGAAGATGAGCGCCTCCGGGGGCGGATTGCGCTTCGTGAGCGCCACCGGCACGCCGAGGGCGCTGGCATCGAGAAAGGAGGGCAGGCGCGGGATGCTCTGCTGGAACATCAGATTCGCCGGCAGCATCTCCCGCAGTTCACGGGCCACACGGAGGCTCATCTCATGCTCCCGCATCACCATGGTGAGGAGGATGCCCGCCACCTTCACACCCGCGCCCTCTGCCCGGTAGCGGGCCAGCGTCTCCAGCATGTGCGGCACGCTGCGGATGGCCAGCGGCTCCGCCTGCTGCGGCAGCACGACGTAGTCACAGGCCTTCACAATGGTCTCCGTCATGCCCATCAGGCCCGCGGCGGTGTCAAACAGCACGCAATCAATCCCGCGCAGCTCCGCCGCCCGCAGCAGGTCGGCGATGCGGCCCGGCGCCTCGTGCCCCATCGCCACCACGCGGGCGCTGGCATCCGAGAGCCCGGCGGGCATCACCTCCAGCTCCGGAAGCCGGGTGGTGATGACCAGATGCGCCAGCTCACCGCGATGCAGCAGGAACTCATAAAAGCCCTCGCGGCTTTTCGCGCTCTTCGCCAGAGAAAGCCCCACGCCGCCCTGCGGATCGGTATCCACCAGCAGCACCCGCCAGCCCCGGCGGGCGAGCGAGTAGGCGAGGTTGATGCAGAGAGTGGTCTTTCCCACTCCCCCTTTCTGACTGGCTGTTGAAATGGCAATCACGGCGCGAGACTAGAGCGTGATCGCCAACTGGCAATGCTGCGTGACGGAAGAATCCGGGTAAGATGCCGCCACATGCCCCCTCCACCCACCACACGCACCGGTCTCGCCCGCGCCTTGTCAAAACTCGGCTTTTGCTCACGCAGCCGTGCCTCCGAGCTCATCCGCATGGGCAAGGTCAGCGTGAACCGCGTCGTGAGGAAGAATCCCGAGTTCCCCGTCGTGCTGGGCAAGGACATCCTCGTGATGGACGACGAGAGCATCAATCCGGCGAAGCAGGTCCATGTGATGCTGAACAAGCCTCGCGGCCTGGTCACCACCGCCTCCGATGAGCAGGGGCGGGATACTGTCTTCGCCTGCTTTGACGGGGCGCGGCTGCCGCACCTCTCCCCGGTAGGACGGCTCGACAAGGCGAGCGAGGGCCTGCTGCTCTTTACCAATGACAACGCATGGGCGGACGGCATCACGAACCCGGCCACAAACCTCGACAAGACCTACCATGTGCAGGTGGAGGGCACCGTGGACGATGCGCAGCTCGCCCAGATGCGCCGCGGCATCCACGACGAGGAAACAGGGCCGCTGGTGGCGAAGGCGGTGAAGGTGCTGCGGACCGGCGAGAAGAACACCTGGCTCGAATTCATCCTGAATGAAGGCCGCAACCGTCACATCCGCCGCCTGCTGGACGCGCGGGAGATCCCGGTGATGCGTCTCATCCGCGTAAAAATCGGCACGCTGAAGCTCGGCGATCTCCCCCAAGGAAAATGGCGTGAGCTCAGCCAGGGCGAGGTGGCGGCTTTGCGGCAGACGGTGCGCTGACGGGCATGATTGTCACTGGCAAAGAAACGCCACGCCGCCATCATGACGACCATGCGTTTCTTCCTTCTCCCTCTGCTGATGCTGCCGGTCCACGCCGCCGACCTCGTCACACACGCTCCGGGCGATGGCAAAGCAGCATTCACCTTCGACACGACGGCCTGGAGCACCGACGAGGCCACGCGACGTCTTCCCATCGGTGTGTTTGACTCCGGCATCGGCGGTCTCACGGTGATGGAGGCCATTTTGAAGCTCGATGCGTTTCACAATGACACGCTGGCTCCCGGTGCGGATGGCGTGCCTGACTTCGCCGACGAGCGATTCATCTACTTCGGCGATCAGGCGAACATGCCTTATGGCAACTACTCCGCCGCCGGACGCACCGATTACCTCCGCGAGCTCATTGTGAAGGACGCGGTCTTTCTCCTTGGACGTCGTGTGTGGGCATCTGAGCCGCGTTTCGACAAGCCGCCGGTCAAAGCCATCGTCATCGCCTGCAACACCGCGACGGCTTACGGCCTCGAAGACATCCGGAAGGCCATCGCCGCTTGGAAATTACCCGTCATCGTGGTGGGCGTCGTCGAGGCAGGAGCACGCGGCGTGCTCGAATCCAAGGCGGAAGGCGGCATCGGCATTCTTGCGACGGTAGGCACCTGTGCGAGCGGTGTGTATCCGAGGACCATCACGAGCACGCTCGGCCTTGCGGGGCGTTCTTTGCCGCTGATCGCCCAGCAAGGCAGCGCCACGCTGGCGGGTGCCATCGAGGGTGATTCAGCCTTCCCCGACTCGGTTTCGAGTTATGCGCTGAAAGAGGCCCGCTCGCTCGCGGAGGCTTACCGGGCACTCAAACCTTCCAAACCGCTCGAAAGCATCGTGCTGGGCTGCACGCACTACCCGCTGGCCGAGGCGGAGATCGACGCGGCCTTTGCCCAAATCCGCACCGAGGATGCTTGGAAGGATCTCATCGCTGAAAAACGAAACTTTGTGAACCCGGCGCAGCTCACGGCTCGTGAACTCTTCCGCGAGCTGGCTCGTGCAAAGCTGCGTTTGAAGCCCGGCGAGGCCTGCGTGCTCACGAAGGATGTGTTTTACCTCTCCGTGCCGAATCCGGCCTGCCCGGAGGTCAAACTGGCGGCTGATGGAAGCCTGGATCGCGATTACAAATACTCGCGCATGCCCGGCCATCTTGATCGTGAGGACACGAAGAACGTCCTGCTCACGCCTGAAATGCTGCCAGCACCTTCCGCACGTCTGCTGAAGGAGCGTTTGCAATCTGTCTGGAACCGTCTTCAAACTGCCAATTGATCTTCATACCTATGAAACTCAGCCTCATCCTCGCCACCACGCTCCTTCCCCTGCTCTCCTTTGCCCAGGACGATGCCATCAAACCCGTCACCGCCGAGCAGGCTCTGAAGCTCGGATCTGAAAAGCTCGCCACCGAGCACATGAAGGACGAAAGCGAGGCCGGTCTGGATGAGGCCGCGCAGCTCTACGCAGCCGCGCTGCGCCTGAAGACGGAGAACAAGCTCGCGAAAAAGGAGCTGCGGGATGTCTTCACGCTCGACCACATGCGTGTGACGCTGAGCAACTGCCGCGAGTCCAGCATCGATCTGGCCGGCTTCATCAATGGCGGCGGCTCCATGTTCGGCCATGCCTCCGCCCGTGATAGCGAGGCGGTGGAGGTTTTCCTTTCGGAGATCGTGGAGCTGGGATTCCCACCTCCGAGCGGCGAAGGCAGCACGAAGGCCCGCAAATCCGTCGACCAACACATCGCCTACCTCAAAAAGCTGAAGCCGGGCGAGGCCGCCAATGACAAGGAGATGCTCGCCGATTTTAACAAGTATCGCCAGGAGGGCATCCAGGCCTGGGAGAATCTCGTCTTTATCATCGACGGGCTGGACTCACACAGGGCCGAAGCGTTTGTCGAGTTCGCCCTCGATACGACGGAGTGGCTGAAAGAGGGGAACTGATCCCCTCACCTGCCACCCGCCGCGCCGCGGAATTTCGAGCGATACTCGCTCGGTGTCATGCCGGTGACCTGGCGGAAGCGGCGGTTGAAATTGGCAAGGTTGCGGTAGCCGCAGTCCATCGCGATGTCCGTGATGTTGAGCGTGTCCTCCGCGAGCATGCGGCAGGCACGGCCCACCCGCACCTCGTTCACATACTCCGGCACGGTTTTGCCCGTGCGGGAATGGAAGAAGCGGCTGAAGGCTCCCTCGCTGAGATTTGCCAGCTTCGCGAGCTGCGCCCGGTCGATGTCATCGGTGAGATGCGAGTGGATGAAATCACACACGCGCTGCATGCGCCCCTGGTCGGCAGATTCCAGCTTCGGCGTGTACCCGGCGCTGGATAGAGTCTTCACATCCCCCTTCGCCTCGGAGAGCAGATGCAGGATGGCCAGCAACTCCAGCAGGCGGGCAAAGCCCTCCGTCTCCGCGATGCGCCGCATGTGGGCTGCGACGAGGCCGCGTGTCTTGCCGCGCACTTCGAGGCCGCGTGAGGCTTTTTCCAGCAGGCGGCGGATGCCGTCGAGCTCCGGCAGCTTGAAAAAATCCGCCCCGAGCGTCTGCGGATCAAAGCGGGCGATGATGGCATGCACGTCCTTGCCGGCGTTTTCATCCTGATGCCACACATGCGGCAGGTTCGCGCCGAGCAGCACGATGTCGCCGTCTGTCAGCGGAGCGATGTTGTCGCCCACGACGCGGTGGCCGCTGCTGTGGATGGCCAGAGTGATCTGAAGCTCAGGGTGAAAGTGCCAGCGGGTGCCATAATCACGGCCGCGCACGATTTCGCAGTGGAAGGACTCCCAGTCGCGTTTTGGGACTTTTTCAAAAACGGGCTTCATGGAAGGGGCGGCTACTTCTTGGGCTGCTGGATGGAGAGGGCCAGGTTCTCGAAATCACCCTCCTCACAGCAGCGCACAAAGCCCTCGGCGTAGCGCTTGAGATCGTCCCACTCGTTGCGGATCTGGTCGGCCTCCTCGGGGGAGATATGGCTGTCCCCGGCGGCCTTGCTGATGGCGGAGAGCACATCGGCGAAGCGCGTCACGATCTCCTGTGTGGCCGGGACGACCTCAAAACCCTTCACGCATTTCGAGGGCGGATTGCGCACAAACACGCCGCCGGCCTTCTGGCACAGCCACTGGATGAGCTGCTCGTCCCGGGTGATCTCGAAGAGTTTCTGCACGCGGTCGAGCGGGTTCGTGGCACCCTCGCCCTTGTAGTCCTCGCCGGAGGCCCACTTATAGACGAGCGAGCTGGAGATGCCGAGCTGCGCGGCGACCTCCTTGACGTTCGAGTTCTTATCAATGGCCTGCTGGATGACTTCGTGGGAGTCCATGGGCGGATTTGTCTCAAACGGCGGGCGGTTTGGCAAGCCGGATTCCTGGAGGAGCGCATCGCGGTGAAAATGTCGTCCGCGACTTTCTTTCAGGTTGTGGCGGCTGCGACCACCATCGTAAGATGGAAGCCCATATGAAACTCTCGCGTCTCATCCTTGCCGTGGCGGCTGTTTTCGGACTTGCCTCCTGCCTTGAAATTAAGTCCACCATCACCGTCAACAAGGATGGCACCGCCACCGTGGAGGAGACCTCGCTGCTCGGTGCCCAGCTCGCCGCCATGATGGCCCAGGGTGGTGGCGCTGGCGGCCCGGGCGAGCAGCTCAAAGGCCTCGTCATGGGCAAAGAAGAGGCTGAAAAGCGTGCCAAGGACCTCGGCGAGGGCGTCACGGTGAAATCCATCGAGGAAGTGAAGTCCCCTGATGGCAAGTCCGGCTCCAAGGTGACCTTTGCCGTGGCCGACATCCGCAAGCTCACCTACAAGCCGAACACGCCGGAGAAGGACGAGTCCGGCGAGAAGAAGGACGACGACAAGATGACCTTCGCTCTGGAAGGCTCGACGCTGACGATCACCAACCCGGATGCCGACAAGAAGCGTGAGGGCGGCGAAAAGCCGAAGAAGAGCCCCGAGGAGATCGCCCAGATGAAGGCCCAGGTCGCCATGATGAAGCCGATGTTCGCGGGCATGCGCATCACGATCGATGTGAAGGCCGGCAGCGGCATTGCCAGCACCGATGCCTCCCACCGTGCGGGTGAGGCCATCACCTATCTCGATGTGCAGTTCGACAAGCTGCTCGACAACGTTGACGCTTTTGCCGAAGTCATGGAAAGCGGCGACACCGGCCTGACGATGTCCGAGGCCGCGAAGAAGTTCGAGAAGGTCGAAGGCCTCAAAATTGAAGGCAAGAAGGTCGTGAAGGTCGAGCTGAAGTAAGCTCGCGATTCATTTTCAATCACCGGATCGACGGGCCGAGAGGTCCGTCGATCTTTTTTTACTCAAACACGATCAGGCTCCGTGCCACCTCGCCGCGTTGCAGCGCATCGTAGGCCTCGTTGATGCCGGAAAGCGGATAACGGGCTGTGACGAGCTCGTCGAGCTTCAACTGGCCTGCACGATGCATGTCGATCAGCGTCAAAAGATCGGTGCGAGGCCTCGTGGTGCCGTAGATGCTGCCGCGCAGCGTCTTCTCGGCATAGACGAGCTGGTTGATGTTGATCGCCGCCTTGTCCGCGGCGCTGGTGATGCCCACGACGACGCACGTGCCGCCCTTCTTCGTGGCATCGTAGGCCTGCTCGGTGGTTTTCCCGCTGCCGTAGGCTTCGAAGCAAAAATCGGCTCCTTTGCCTCCGGTGAGCGCTTTGATGCCTTCGACCGGATCGGTGGTGTTTACATCCACGTAGTCGGTGGCACCGAAGAGCCGCGCATCGGCCTCTTTGCGCGGAAATTTGTCCACGGCGATGATTTGCCGCGCTCCAGCCAGCTTCGCGCCCTGCACAATATTGAGCCCGATGCCGCCGCAGCCGACCACGGCCACCGTGCTGCCAGGTCGCACCTGTGCCGCATGCACCACGGCACCCACGCCGGTGATCACGCCGCAGCCGATGAGCGCCGCTTTTTCAAAGCTGATGTCGGCGGGAATCTTCACCACGCTGGCCTCCGGCATCGTCGAGACCGTCGAGAACGCGGAAACACCCGCGTAGTGGCGGATGCTCTCGCCTGCAGCATTGCGGAAACGCGTCGTGCCATCCGGCATCGTGCCGGTGAAGCGCATCTGCGTGCCCATGTCACACAATGCCGGGCGGCCATTAGCGCAGTATTCGCAGCGGCCGCAGGAGCCACGCCAAACGAGGATCACCGGATCACCTGGCTGCACGCTCGTCACGCCCTCGCCCACCGCTTCGATCACCCCACTGCCCTCATGCCCGAGAATGATCGGCATCGGCATCGAGAGATCGCCCTTCATCACATGCAGATCGCTGTGACACACGCCCGCGGCCTTCATCCGCACCGTGACCTCGCCACGCTGCGGCGGCAGGATTTCCACCTCCTCGATGCGGAGTGGCTTCTTGGCTTCATAAAGAACAGCGGCGGGAGCGAGCATGGTCGTGGGCTGGATGAAAGCCCAGTGTGGCAGATGCATCCCCCGCCCGCAACGCAGGGATGGTATGGTCTCCGTGGTTCTTTCTCTTCCTCCTACTCCTACTCTTCCTCCCCCGTCGAGCGTCTCAACAGCCCATTCCGAGAGGAAGAGTCAGAGTAGGAGGAAGAGGAGGATTGTTTCCCGAGGTTCTCCTCGGCCCTCGAAAAAACCACTTCCATTGCAAGACACCCTCGCGCTACGCTTTCTACTTCTCACCTATGCGTTCCCTGATCTGCCTCGCTCTCTCCGCCGTCGCCGCCTTTGCGGCGGACACGCACAAGCTCGTCCGCGTGTATGAAAAACTCCCCACGGAGCGGCCCATCGCCGTGGTGATCCCGGACGACGGCACTCAGCGCCAGTTCCTGGCCCTTCAGCGTGGCAAAATCCTCATTCTGCCCGCCGATCAAAATGCCGCCGAGGCCAAGACCTTCCTCGATCTCAGCCCTCGCGGCATGGAAGCGAAGGACGGCCTGTTTGAAGAAGGTCTCAACGGCCTCGCCTTCCATCCGAAGTTCAAGGACAACGGCCTCTTCTATCTCTGCTACACCATGCAGAAGCCGAAGCGCATCATCATCACCGAGATGAAGGCCAATGGCGATGTGGCCGACGAGAAGA
The DNA here is from genome assembly GCA_046316935.1 of Prosthecobacter sp. Taxonomy (GTDB): domain Bacteria; phylum Verrucomicrobiota; class Verrucomicrobiia; order Verrucomicrobiales; family Verrucomicrobiaceae; genus Prosthecobacter. Next base: position 6,669 of record JBKCXA010000566.1, on the reverse strand, counting down.
CCGAGCGGGTCATCTTGGAGATTCCGATGATCAACTGGAACCACCACGGCGGAAACATCCTCTTCGGCCCCGATGGCTACCTTTACATGGGCATGGGCGACAACTCGAAGCGCAACGGCGAGCTCAAGATGTCCCAGCTCAATGCCACGCTCTACGGCAAGATCCTCCGCATCGACGTGAACAGCCGCGAGTATGCCAACGCCTACGGCATCCCCGCCGACAATCCGTATGCCAACGGCGTGAACGCCCTCCCGCAGATCTACGCGAACGGCATCCGCAATCCCTGGGGCCTCAGCTTTGACGCCAAAGGCCACCTCTGGTGCGCCGATGTGGGCCAGGATCTCTACGAGGAGATCAACTGGATCACCAACGGCGGAAATTACGGCTGGCAGTTCCGCGAAGGCCCCGCCCCCTTCATGCTGAACACCGACACGCCGCCCGCCGATGCCAAATTCATCGAGCCCATCCACAGCTACAACCACGGCGAAGGCCTCAGCATCACCGGTGGCTACGTCAACACCAGCTCCGCCCTCCCCGAACTCGCCGGCGCCTACATCTACGGCGATTTCGTCCTCGGCAAGGTGTGGGCACTCAAGACCGACGACAGCGGGAAGGTGCTCAGCAATGACCTTCTCTTCACCAGCCCGCAAACGCCTCCTGCTGATCCGAAGAAGAAGCCCACCGTGCTCATCAAGCCCACCGCCTTCTGCCCCGCCGCCAGCGGCGACATCCTCGTCCTCGACTGGAACGGCGGCATCTACAAGGTGGCGAAGTAATCCCGCCACCCCATGCCCGCCCACGCCGAGTCGTTTTCCATCACCACGCGCGGAAAAGGCACTTACGAGATCACCGAGCGCTGCCAGCAGATCATTCGTGCCAGCGGCATCCGCACGGGCAGTGCCACGATCATGGTGCAGCACACCAGCGCGAGCTTGGTGATCTTTGAAAACGCCGATCCGTCGGCCCGCACGGACTTGCATGCCTTCTTTGATCACCTCGTGCCGGAGGACACGCCTTACTTCGTGCATACTTACGAAGGCCCGGACGACATGCCCAGCCATCTGCGCATGGCCCTCACCCGCACTTCGGAGGTGGTTCCCGTGATGAACGGCCGTCTGGCGCTCGGCACCTGGCAGGGGATTTTTCTGTTTGAGCATCGCCGGGCACCCCACACGCGGGAAATCGTCGTCAGCGTGGTGGGAGAATGAGGCTCCGGCTTGATGCTGCGCGTCATCAAACCTGATGATTTGGCAGCAGAATGGTTGGCAACAGAATGAGGCTATTCTGCTGCCAAGACATTCTGCTGCCAATTCTCAGTTGGAGTGAATCGCGTTGAAAAGTGGAGAACTTCCTCGTCTGGCGATCACTCAGGGCCATTCCTCACGACCAAAACGAACCCACCTCCGGGCGAGCGGTGCATGAGCCCTGCCCGCCCGTTTCTTCCGCGAACCCCGGCTTGCACGCCCCCCGCATCTCGCTACGGACACGGGCAACCATCCCTGAACGCCTCGTGACCAAAATCTTCGAAATCCTCGGTAAATTCGACACTGAAAGCGACTGCCACAAGCTGCTCTACGCGCCGCATCCGCTGCCCCTCAAGTATCGCGAGGGCCGGGTTTACAAGATCGAGTTCACTGGCGACGAGGCGGCGCTGGACGCCTTTGTTGCCCGCGTGCTCGTCGATTCGATCAGCCAGGAGGCCCGCACCGGCGGCCAGCCGGCCTTTGAGAAGGCCGCCTTCGTCCTCGAATACGGCATGAAGGGTGCCGCGCTCGATCTCGAGAAGGAGATGATCCTCAACTATTTCCGCGGCATGAACTCGCCGGGCTTTGAAATCACCCGCCTCACCCTGCGCACCCGCATTTATGTGTTTGGCGACGGAGCGGACACCGCCCAGTCTCAATTCGTGCGGGACATTGTGAACCCGGCGATCCACACCCACGAGGTGCTGAAAGCTGCCGCGTGATCACGACGCGCACGAAGGATAGACAGTAAACGCTCGCCAATAAGCACCCTCAGGCCGCGAGAGCGTTATCGTGTATCGTTTATTGCCTATTCCCCCGCAGTGCTGGATGCCACCGCGGTTCTCGCGGGTCCGGTTTTCAATCCTCCCGCCCTGGCCTTCCACGGTTCTGCTTGATGCCGGCGCGGTGGCGTTTCGATTTAACGAGTTTTTTCTTCAAGGAGCGCGGCCGGGGCCGGTTCTGACGCCGCAGCTTTTCCTTTTCATTTTGGGCTTCCAGCCTCGCGGCGGCCTGGCGTGCCTCCAGGCGTTCACAAAGCTCCAGGCGGGCGAGGAGGCGGTTTTGTGATTGGGATCGCTCCCGCTGGCAGCGCACCTCGATGCCCGTCAGCAGGTGGCGCAGCACCACGGTGGAGCTGGTCTTGTTGATCTTCTGCCCGCCGGCGCCGGTGCCGCGTATGAAACTCTCCTCCAGGTCCTCCTCGCGGAGATGGAGGCGCTGCATGCGTTCGCGCAGGGAGCTGTCATCAGGCAGGTCGGCCATGGGCGGAGCATGGGCGCGGAAGCAGGAATGTCGAACGCGGAATGCGCGCCGAGGTTTGATCCTTGTCAGGCCATGACGGGAGTTTTAAGATTTGGCGCATGCCCGCCTACCTCTTCGCATCCTCAGGCCATAGCTGCGAGCTGCCGGCGCGTCCGGCCGTGGTGGGCGCGGATCCGGGTTGCGAGGTGCCGCTCGCGGGCCAGCAGGGCGTGGCTCCCCGGCACTGCGAGCTGCGGCCCACGCCGCATGGCCTGGAGCTTCACAAGCTCGATCCCGCCGCCATCCTGCTGGTGAACGGCGCACCCGTCACCGCCACGCTGGTGAATGACGGGGATGTGATCACCATCGGCGGCCTGCCCCTGATGCTGCGGCGGCCGCAGGAGGCCGCGGCCCGCACCCAGGCGGACGGATTGGAGCAGGACATGGAGGGATTCAGCGAGGCGGAGAAAAAGAAGCGCCGCGCCCAGATGCTGATGGAGGACAATTGGCGGCGCACCCAGGAGCGCTACGCGGAGTTTCGCCGTCGGCAGAGCTTTCCCCTGGCGCTGCTCGCCGCGGTTTTCGGCGTGGTGGTCGGCGCCATCGGCTTTCGCTACACTTCGCTCACGGGCTGGCGGGCCTACATTTTTCTCATCATCGCGGTGGGTTTTGTCGTCGGCTGGATCATCCGTGTGGCAGGTCGCGGCGTGGACCGGCGCTTTGGCGTGCTGGGGGCGGTCACCGCGATCTTGGGCGTCTTTTGCTCCACGGGCTATGACGGTTACTTTTACCTGCGTTACGGCACGCTGTTCCCCGGTGAGAGAGTGGAGGAGTCCGCGGAAGAAAAAGCACGGTTGGAGCAGAAGAAACGCGAGGATGCCCAGCGGGCCGCCCTGATCGCCGCCGAGGCCGCGGAGATGGACCGCGTGGGCCGGCGCAAGCTCGATGAGGATGATCCCTTCAACATCCTCGATGCGAAGCGGAACCAGGACCTGCGCAGCCGCGATGAGATCCTCGCCGAGGCGGCAAAACCGACACCCACCATGCGCCTGGGCATCGTTCTGGCGCAGTTGATCATGCCCAAGCATCTCGTCGCCTACCTGCTGGCCGGCATCGCCGCCTACCGCGCCTCGTTCCGCTACCTCTCGAACATCGAGGCCTCCAACCTGCACAGCCAACGCCCCGTCCCGCCGGGTGGCGACCGCGCCAAGTCCCTGCGCGACCGCTTGGAACTGCGTTCCTGAGGCGAATGCCAGCCTTGCCAGCCCTCAAACACGGCCTAAGACAGCCGGATGGAAGAATACCACCGACTGCTCCGCAAAGTCCTCGAACACGGCTCCTACCGCGAGGACCGCACCGGCACCGGCGCGTATTCCGTTTTTGGCGAGCAGAGCCGCTATGACCTGCGCACGCATTTCCCCCTCGTGACCACCAAAAAGCTCCACCTGCGCTCCATCATCCATGAGCTGCTGTGGTTCATCAAAGGCGACACGAACGTCAAATACCTCCAGGACCACAAGGTAACGATCTGGGACGAGTGGGCGGATGAGAATGGCGACCTCGGCCCGGTCTATGGCGCCCAGTGGCGGCGCTGGCAGGGGGCGGATGATGCCACCCCGCACGACCAGATCGCCGATGTGGTCGAGTCGCTCCAAAAGAACCCCTACAGTCGTCGCCACATCGTCAGTGCCTGGAATGTGTCCCGCATCGGCGAGATGGCGCTGCCGCCCTGCCACTGCCTGTTCCAGTTCTTCGTCGATAAAGGCCACCTGAGCTGCCAGCTCTACCAGCGCAGCGCGGACCTCTTCCTCGGCGTTCCCTTCAACATCGCCAGCTACGCCCTGCTCACCATGATGGTGGCCCAGGTGTGTGGCTTGAAGCCGGGAGAGTTCGTCCACACCTTTGGTGACCTGCACCTCTACTCGAACCACCTCGACCAGGCGCGCGAGCAGCTCTCGCGTGAGCCCCGGCCGCTGCCGGTAATGCGGATCAATCCCGAGGTCAAAAAGCTCGATGAGTTCAAATTCGAGGACTTCAGCCTCGAAGGCTACGATCCGCACCCCACGATCAAGGCACCCATCGCCGTCTGAGGCAGGGAAGCGGGATTAATTACACACAAAGGCGTGCACGCCGCGGCGTTGTCCGGTAGGTTTTCGGACTTCAACCACCCCGCCGCCATGCTTCGCCGCACCTTGACCGTCTTCACGGCCCTCTCCCTCGCCCTCAGCAGCCATGCCGCTGATCCAAAGCCGGAACCCAAGCCACAGCCCGCGCCTTCCAAGCCGGAGCCCAAGCCCGATCCGACGAAGCCGGAACCGAAGCCCGAGCCCAAACCGGAACCCAACCCCGAGCCGAAGCCTCAACCGCCGCAGCCCGAGCCCAAGCCTGCTCCCACCAAGGACGAGCTGCCCAAGCCCGCGACCGCCCCTGCCCCAGCGCCCGCGCAGACCGCTTCCAAGCCCGCCGAGGACAACAAGCCGAAGAAGAAGTCCGTGGCGGACTTCACGAAGGATTTCAAACGCATCGACGGCCTCTTCCGCATGTACCTGGACATGGAAAAGGGCGCTCCATGGCTCTACATCGCGAAATCGCAGCTCGGCCCCGAGTTCATCTACTTCAATCACAGCGTCGATGGCCCCGTCGGTGTCGGCCACAACCGCGGCCGCTATGGCGAGGAGACCATCGTCGTGCTGCGCAAGATCTTCGACAAGGTCGAGTTCGTCGAGAGCAACACCTCCATCTACTTCGACCCGCAGAGCCCCCTGGCCCGCGCCCGCAATGCGAACATCAGCCATGCCATTCTCGCCAGTGAAAGCATCGTCGCCGAGGACAACGAAGGTGTGCTCATCCCCGCCACGAACCTCTTCATGCGTGAATCACTCACCGCAGTGAAATTTGGCGAGCGCTCGATGCTAGGCCGCCTCTCCGAGTCGAAGACGAAGGTCATGCGCATCAACGGCTACCCGAAGAACACCGCCGTCATCACCGAATACGTTTACGAGAACCAGAACCCGCCCCACGAGTTCGAGGCCGACATCGCCGACCCGCGCTACATCACCGTGCAGGTGCAGCACACGCTGCTCGCCATGCCGGAGAGCGATTTCAAGCCGCGCCTCGACGACCCGCGCATCGGTTACTTCACCCATCAGATCACCGACATGACCAGCCTCGATGCCGCACCCTTCCGCGACGTCATTCACCGCTGGAATCTCGTGAAGCAAAAGCCCGGCACCGCTCTCAGCGAGCCCGTGGAGCCCATCGTCTTCTGGATTGAAAACACCACGCCCATCGAATTCCGCGACACCATCCGCGCCGCCGTGCTGAAGTGGAACGAGGCCTTCGAGACCGCCGGCTTCAAAGACGCTGTCGTCGTCAAACAGCAGCCTGATGACGCGAAGTGGGACGCCGGCGACATCGAGCACAACGTGCTCCGCTGGACCAGCAGCGTGAATCCGCCCTTCGGTGGCTACGGCCCCAGCTTTGCCAATCCGCGCACCGGCCAGATCCTCGGTGCCGACATCATGCTGGAATACAGCTACATCACGAAGCGCCTGCTCACGAAGAAGCTCTTCGACGACCTCGGCCTCGCCACCGAGCAGAGCACGCAGGCCGCGAACAAGCTCGATCCGCACGCCTGCCTCGCCTGCAATTGCGCCCGCCATGGCATCCAGTTTGGCCAGACCATGCTCCGTCTGCAAAAGAGCGACCGCATCGAGGTGGACCGCCTCGTCAAAGAATCGCTCTACTATCTCTGCCTCCACGAGGTCGGCCACACGCTCGGCCTGAACCACAATTTCCGCTCCAGTCACCTCCACAGCCCGGAAAACATCCACAACGCCGAGATCACGGAGAAAACCGGCCTTACCGGCTCCGTCATGGATTACCCGCCGGTGAACCTCGCGCCGAAAGGCGTGAAGCAGGGGCACTACTTCACCACCAAGCCCGGTCCGTATGACCACTGGGCCATCAACTTCGGCTACAGCGAGGCTTTGGAAGATCCTATCGAGGAAACCAAACGCCTCGAAGCCATCGCCAGCCAGTCGCACAAGCCCGAGCTGGCCTTTGCAAACGATGCCGATGACATGCGGGCCACCGGCAAGGCCATCGATCCGCGTGCGATGCTCTTCGACATGAGCAGCGATCCCATCGCGTATGGCGAGCAGCGCTGCGACAGGGCCAAGGG
>JBKCXA010000565.1:0-2987 GCA_046316935.1 Prosthecobacter sp. | reverse complement strand
ACGATCAAGGCGGGCACCGTGAGCGAGCATGTAAGCGGCTTTCAAGATCTGCTGTCCACCGTGGCCGAAATCAGCGGCGTGAAGCTGCACGCGGAGACCGACGGCATCTCGCTCGCCCCCACGCTGCTCGGCAAAGAAGGTCAAAAGCAGCACTCGCACCTCTATTGGGACTTCAACGAGCAAGGCGGCAAACGCGCCGTGCTGAAATGGCCGTGGAAACTCATCCACCTAAACACCGGAGCCTCCCCTGCCGACGCCAAAGCGAAAGGCAAAGACAAGGCAGCGAAAGCCAAGCCGCTCGAAAAGCTCCTCTACAATCTCGAAACGGATATCGGTGAGGAAAAGAACCTCGCCGCTGAAAAGCCGGAGATCGTCGAGGAGCTGGAGAAGCTCATGAAAGATTCGTATCGGGCTCCCAAGTAATGCTGGGCCATGCGCCCTCTCCTTTTCCTTCTCATCACCACACCGCTGCTCGCGGACAAGCTTCTCGTGCTCGACTCTCGGGTGATCGAGAGTGCTGAAAATGCCAAGCTGATGCCGGGGACGGTCACGAAGCATGCGGGCAATCCGCTTTTTCAGGCGGACAAGCCGTGGGAGAACTCGCTGAACAATCTGTATCCGAATGTCATCTGGGACGAGGAGCAGAAGGTCTTCAAGATGTGGTATAAATGCGTGCTCGCGGACAAGGAGGCGATCGCGCAGATGGACGGGCCGAGCACGGTTCACGATGTGGGCTGGTCTCTGCTCTACGCGACGTCGAAGGATGGCCTCACCTGGGAAAAGCCTGCGCTGGGGCTGCATGCCTTCGGCGGCACGAAGGCCACGAACATCGTGGCACGTGACTGCCCGAATGTGGGCGTTTTCAAAGACCTGCATGACGCCGATCCGGCGCGTCGATACAAGATGGTGAGCGATGTGGGTCTCGGGAAGCCGCAGGTGCGCTTCTCGGCGGATGGCATTCATTGGGGCGAGGCGATCAAAGCGGAAGGCTTCGGTGCTCAGAATGGTGACACGCATAACAATGCCTTCTGGGACGAGGGCAGCGGCAAGTATGTGTGGTTCACGAAGCTCTATCTCGGTGAGCGACTGGTGGCGCGGCTTGAGAGCGATGACTTTCTGCATTGGCGAAACAACGGCCTCATGCTGCGCAGCCGCGTGAGCGAAGGTCGAGGAAGCCAGACGTACTGCATGCCGGTCTTCCAACATGCGGGTCTGTATCTTGGTTATTTGATGATGTACAACGTGAGCCATGGCCGCACGGTGGATTGCGAGTTGGTGTGGAGCCCGGATGGCCTGAAGTGGCAGCGAGTGGCACCCGGTGTGCCTTTGATTCCACGCGGGCCGAAGGGCAGCTATGACAGCGAGTGCATCTACGCGATGGCCGGACCACCGGTGATCCGCGATGGAAAGCACCTCCTCTTTTACGGTGGCGATGATTTTCCACACACGGGCTGGAAACGGCACTGTCTGCCTTGTTTGGCGACTTTGCGCGAGGATGGCTTTGCGGGTTACGAGCCATCGAAAGAGGGCCAAACAGCTGGTTTGATCACGCGAATGCTTCGCGTGACCTCGGAGCCGTTTCGAGTTATCGCCGATGGTGATGCCGTCGAGGTCACGGCGATGGATGAAAGCGGCCAAAAGGTCGAAAAAGGCTCTTGGGCGGGCAAAACGCTGCGTTTTCAGCTTTCGATACCTCGCGGGAAAATCTACGGCCTCGAAGGCGTGGCGCTGGTGGATCGAAATCTGCCGCCGGAGGTCAATCCGCTGAAAAGTGCCGATTGGAAGCCGATGCCGGTGAAGTCGCATGGCTTTGATTTCGCGAAGGATGCGCAGTTCTGGAAGGGCGTGGACAAGGTGACGGTGCACGACGGTTTCATCACCGCTTCACGAGAAGGTCGAAACCTGCCCATCGCGTCTTCATCGGTGAAAGCGGGCGAGTCGCCACTGCTTGGCGATTGGACGCAAGTCGTCGGTGGTCGCGGAGCCCGCATCACTTGCCGTGTGCGGAGTGCGAAGCCGGGTGGTCGTGTGATGATCGAGATCTTTGCGAGTGATGTCGGCTCATGGCAGTTCGAGACGAAAAGCACCTTCACCACCGACTGGCAGGATGCCACCGCCGAGCTGCGCTACGACTGGAGCGATGACGAAGCCCGTGCCGCCGGCTGGAAGCGTGCCGCGAACGGCTTCTCCTGGCGCGAGACGATTCAAAACATCGGCAAGCTCGTCATCGTGCCCAGCGCTGCGGGGGCGCAGTCGAGCTTTGATCTCGATGACGTTCGCGTGAGCGGTGTGGAGTGAGCTTTGTGGCCCAGTCCCTCAGCCATAACCATGCAGCCGGAAGGCGCAGAAAGTGGAACAGGTTTGCAACCTGTTCGAGCCGGTGCTGGGCGGGAATGAAGGCCTCTAGGGATCGGAAAGTCTCTCGATGAACCTCACCTGGGGTGTAACGCAGGCTGAAAGGTCGTGCGCACACGGTTCCCTCCGACGGCACAGGTTACAAACCTGTGTCACTTTCCTTCCTGGCATCTTCTGTCTGCCTGGTGACGGCTAAGGCGTCACTGCGGCATCCTTTTGAGCGTTCTCGTAGCGGGTCCAGAGGGACTGCTCGACGAGCATGATGAGGTTCTCGTTTGGCCGGAGGCCATAGAAGCCCTGATTGTGGTAAGGGCGGGTGCCGAGTTTGGCCTGCACGGCGGGGAGGGCGTCGGCATCGCAGATGATGACGGAGGCGGTGAGGTCGGCTTCGGGCACGGAGGACTCGTAGCGGGCATTGGCATTGGTGCGCCAATACCAGCGCATGGGCCAGCCAAGGTCTTTGTTGACGACGAGGAGGCTCATGGGCGCGGGCTCGATGCGCTGGAGCTCGCTGACTTGCAGCAAGAGACGCGGGAAGGCCTGGACGGTGTGGGAGTAGGTCCAGGGATTGCGGGCATCCGCGGCGTAGCGATGGATGGCGAGGTTCGTCTGGAAGCAGAGGTGATAAAGAC
>JBKCXA010000564.1:0-2501 GCA_046316935.1 Prosthecobacter sp. | reverse complement strand
GTTTCGATACCACCACACAAACCACGCCGCCCACAGCACACCAGGCACCGCATTGAGGACAAACATCCATCGCCAGCCCGCGTTCATCACGAACCACGCCGTCAGCGGAGCCGCCACGATGCTGCCCACCGACATGAACCCACTGAACGCTCCCGCCGCCGAGGCCTGCGCCGTTTTGGGAAACCAGCGCGACATCGCCATCACCCCCACCGGCACGAGTCCCGCCTGCGCCACGCCCATGAAGGCACGCGAGGACGTCATCCAGCCCAGCTCGCCCATCGACAGCCCCGCCGTGGCCAGCGACCACATCACCGCATACATCGCCAGCGCCCAGCGTGCCCCCAGCCGCTGCGCCAGCATCGCCGCCGGGATCTGGCAGAGCGCATAGGGCCAGAAAAACGCGCTCATCATCATGCCCGACTGCTCCTTCGTGAGCCCGAGATCCGCCCGAATCGTGCTCTCCGCCGGAGCCACCCCGTTCCTCACAAAATACGCCAGCGCCGCCGCCGAGCAGAGCCCGGCCAGGACGATGAAGCGGGCGCGGGTGGGTTTCATGGTGCAATGTTTTGTCGCTTTAATCTGCGTGTCCTTTGTATGGCTCCCATCCATCCAACACACGAACAAAGAAATGCCGAGACAATGGCTTGTTCGCTTGCTCAAGCGCTCGTGATGTATGCCCGCGCATTTCGGAAAGCCCCTTGTGATCATCTTCCCCAGTGAAGAAAATCAGATCGCGAGCTGGAATGACCGCAACCACACGACCGGACACCATTGAAGCCACGAAATTCCAGACATGCGGCAAAAGCAGCAGGGTAGCTTCGAAGTCTCCATCTGCTGTGAGCATCTTTACTGGACCCTCTCCATGGGCACGAATGTCGAGGTTTAGCCCATCTAGATTATTGATCGCCAGGGTGTGCAGGGCTTCGCTGGTGAGACCTAGCTTTCGTAACTCGGACTTCGACACTATCTCAAAGCAGTTTCCCATGTCGTAGGCGTACATGATCACGATGTCCGCTCCTAACCGTGTCTCAACAGGAGAATCGTCATCTGACAACGTGAAATCAGCTTCACCCACATTCGGCAAAGCAACGTACATCCTTGGGTAGATGAATTCCGGCTTTTGGCGATCTTCGCGAGTTGATTCAGACATAATGGTTAGCTGTAGTCACCAGTCCGTCACCGCACCATCGGGGCTGAATTCGCGCAGCACGATCTCCTGCTGGAACGGATGCTTCTTCACTTCCGCCTCGTTGATAGTGATGCCGAGGCCGGGCTTGGTGTTGGGGCGGACGATGCGGCCTTGGGTTTCGATGGTGAAGCCTTCCTCGACCACGTCCTGACGCCACGGCACGTCGTTGTGGACGGTTTCGCAGATGATGTAGCTCGGCTGGCTGAAGCCGAATTCGAGTGACGCGGCGGTGCTCACAGGTCCCTGCGGATTGTGCGGGGCCAAAGCAATGCGATGGGCCTCGGCGAGCGCGGCGATGCGTTTCGCGGCGCTGAGGCCGCCGCAGTGCGTGATGTCGAGCTGGCAGATTTCGACGGCACGTTTCTCGAACATGTCTTTGAAGGCCTCCAGGTTCGTCACACGCTCGCCGCTGGCCACGGGCGTGGTGAGGGCGGCGTTGATCTTCGCCAGGCCATCGACGGCCTCCGGCCAGCAGGGCTCCTCGAAGAAGTAGAGGCCGAAATCATCAAGCGCCTTGCCAAACTTCAGCCCCATGGCCGGCGAGGGCCGCGCATGGCAATCGACCATGAGGTCGATGTCCGGCCCCACCGCGTCGCGCATCGCGGCGACGGCTGCAGCGGCGGCGCGGACGGGTTTCATGCCCTCGATGGGCATCGTGCTCGGCACGGCCATGCTCTTGAATGCGGTGTAACCATCCGCCACGGCCTGCTGCGCGAGCTCGGCGAAGCGTTTCGCGTTGTCGGCAGGCGTTTGATAAAAATCTTCCATCTTCCCGCCGCCGAGATGGCAGTAAGTGCGCACCCAATCCCGCACTGGCCCACCAAATACCTTCGAGAGCGGCATGTTCGCCACCTTGCCCACGATGTCCCACAGGGCGAGATCAATGCCCGCGATGGCCGTGGCCCGCACGATGCCATGCCCGTGCCAGAAGTGCTGGCGATACATCATCTGCCAGAGGTATTCCACCCGCGTCGGGTCCTCGCCGATCAGCAGATGCGACATGTCTTCAATCGCCCCCACGATGCTCCGCGTGTGCCACTCCAGCGTCGCTTCGCCCCAGCCGATGAGGCCTGGCTGGTCGGTCACGACTTTGACGAACACCCAGTTTCTCATGCGGGCGTGGCAGACGAGCGTTTCGATGGCGGTGATTTTCATGGATTCGACTATTGCTTCATGGTTTGAATGCGATTTGCAATCGCCTCAATGAGTTGTTCAAGACTCCCCGCCGCTATACAAGCAATGCTCTCCTGATAGATGCCAGTATCGTAAAGTTCCCGCGGTGGCAGATACGAGGCACCCCAGTCGGCGGCGA
>JBKCXA010000563.1:0-4913 GCA_046316935.1 Prosthecobacter sp. | reverse complement strand
CGTGGCAGCGCACCGGCACCATCGGGCCAAAGAGCAACGAAACGACCCTCCTCCACCTTGGCGGCAAACGCTGGATGGCAGCGGCCCGCGAGACCGGCATGGATCTTTTCATTTCCGAGGACGATGGCGTCACCTGGGGCGAGCCGAACCGCGTCACCGCCAAAAACGAGATCAACGGCCACCTCCTCCGCCTCGCTGATGGCCGCATCCTGCTCGCCTACGGCAGCCGCATCAAAGGCCAAACCGGCGTGCTCGCCAAAATCACTGCCGACGAAGGCAAGACCTGGACGGAGCCCGTGCGCCTCGCGAACACGCTCGAATCCGACTGCGGCTACCCCAGCACCGTGCAGCGTGCCGATGGCAAGCTCGTCACCGCCTGGTATTCCAAAGCCAGCGAGAACCACCAGCGCTACCACATGGGCGTCGCGATTTGGGACGTGCCAGCCGCCAAGTAGCGCCTTGGCAAACGCCAGCAGGAGGCCTAGACTCCCGTCATGCCCGCCCTCGCGCGAGATTTGAGCCAAGTCGAAGTCCAGGCCTTCCCGCCTTGGCTCGACCTGCCGCCGGGATACATCGTGAACGACTGGATCGCCTGGCAGAAGGGCAAACTCGTGGCGCAGCGGCTGAGAGATGATCCTTCCTTGATCCAGCAGGCCATCGACAGGCTGGAATCGCGTGGAGACAGACTTTTCGACGCAGATGTCGAATGGCTAGACCTGCTGCGGCACAATGACGTGAACTCCATTGCGGAACTTCTCGAGTCGGATGATCACGAAGGGCAACGGTTGAGGTCATCCACGCCGTTCAGCCGCCCGCCATTCATTCAACCGGAAGAAACGGAGGCCATTCGTGAGAGAGCTTACCTTGGCTGATCTCCAACGTGCCGGTGCCGTTTTGCACCGAAGCGTGCCTGACCTCGCGGAAGTGTTCGTTTTTGGCTCCGGGGCCGTTTCCGCTTTGCATCAAGACCTGTCCGCGCATCTCCGCCGGTCGATCGACGTGGACTTTTCGCCCATCGGGAAGCCGGTGTTGTATTTCGACTCCAAGTTCGTCGATCAATACGGAGGTCCGGAGAGTGACTTCTTCGCTGAGAATGGCTTTTACATCGACTACGTCGTTCAAGACCTCCTCCGCTGCACGCCACCGGGCTGGCGGGAGCGTGTGACCATCCTCGATCTCGCTCCTGGCTTGCGTGGTCACTTTCTCGATGCCCATGACATTGCCTACAACAAGCTGTGGGCCGGTCGTCCTAAAGACATCGCGTGGGTGAAAGGCCTGCTCCAGACAGGCATCATCACGCTACTCCGTCTGCAGGAACTCCACGCGAGCAATCCCATCGCCGACGAAGATCAGGCGAAAGTGTGCCGCTCGCTGGATGCTGTCTCCGCCGAGCCGCGACGGCCTACTTGGCCTGATACCCCTTCCACAGCCACTCAAGTGCCTGCGGCAGGATTTGCGACCGCGCGGGGCCAAGGCCGTGACCGGCATTGAGGCAATAGACATACTGATAGGGATAGCCTTTGGCCTTCAGCACCTTCGCCATGCGATGATTGGCCTCGACCCAGTCGTGCATGTCATCACGCATCACGTTCGGATTGAGCAGATCGCGATCTCCGACGGCCAGATAGATGCGCAGCGGCTTCTTGGGGCTTTCGGGGATGAGCTTGTTGTGAAAGCCCCACGCGCCATCCGGTGTCTCGGGGTTGAAGGGCCACTGCTGGTTGACAAACGTGCCCGAAGTCGTCAGCACGCGGTGATACAAATCGGTGCGATACCACGCCATCGCCAGGGCGCAGGAGCCACCGGAGCTGCTGCCCATCGTGGCTCGGCCTTCGGGATCCTTGGTGAGTTTCACGCCCGCGTTCTTCTCCACCAGCGGCAGCACCTCGTTCTCGATGAACTCCGCATACAGGCCTGACATCGTGTCATACTCGCGACCGCGCTCATGCCCCTGCGCATCGCCACCGCCGCTGGAGATCTGGATCAGGATCTGTACCGGCACGCGTTTCTGCGCGATGAGGTTGTTCAGGATGTTCGGCATCATCATGTCCGGCTTCCCACGCGGTCCATCATGCCCCACGAGGAACGGCACCTCCGTGCCCGCAACGTATTGCGCCGGCACATACACTGTCACGAAGCGCTGGTAGTCGATCGGATGCGTCTCCACGATCAGCGTCTTCGGATTGTTCGGGTCCACCGTGCCGAAAACATCCCGCGCGATGCCGGGATTGAAGAGCTTGCAGTCCTTCGACTCCATCACGAACTGCGTCACCTTCCCCTGCGGCACGCCCTCCACCACCTTCGTCTCCGGCGCGGCGACGTAGTCAGGCCCGATGACGAAATCGCCATCGACATCCGCCGGGGCATTCACACCCGGTTTGCCATCCAGTCGCGTGAACTTGGGTGCGCTCGGCGCATCAAAAGGACGCGTGGGTGGCTGCGGGCGATCCGGTTTCGTCTGCTTGGCTGATTGGACGACATCCACGACATCGAGCTGGATGAACTGGCCGTTGAAAGGCTGCGGCGCGGGCGCGATGCCTGGCACGACGAGCTTCGAGAAGTTCGTGATCATGTGGCCGTTCTGGCCGTCGCCATGGAGCGTGAGTTTGGCCCCGCCGTCGATCTCGATGGTGGCGGTGTAGTCGATGGTGAAGATGCGGTGGCCGACCTTGTCATCGCGATTGAAGAAGAAGTGCTGCGCCGGTGACGACACGCTCAGTTGGTAGATGTTGTAGGTCTTGTTGTTCGGCACGCCGCCGATGTAGAAGCGCTCGCCGACCTGCTGGCCGTCCTTGTACATCATCGGTTCCACCACGCCACGCACGCGCAGAGTGACCTTGTAACGCTTGCCCGCCTCGCCGCCGAAGGTTTTCACATCGGTGAACTTGTCGTTTGTCTTCGGATCATCCGTCATGCGGGCCGAGATGCCGTCCGCACCCGGCTTCGGGTTCTCCGGCATCGGATCGCGGCAGGGAAACTCAAAGCGGTAGCCGTCCAGCGAAGCCGCCACCTTCTTCAAATCATCCGCCGCATGAGTGAAAGGCGTTAACAAAAACAAGACGACGATGCTGGAGAGAAGGCGCAGACGATTCATGATGGTGGGCGCATGAAACGGCAGAACTTCACCGTGCTTGCCGGTTTTGTGAGAGCTTCGACACCTCACGCCCGACGCGGCACTTCGGCGATTTGATCGTTGATGGTGACCCACACACGATCGTCGGGCTCGCGTGTGATCATCTTCAAGCCCGTGAAGTCACCAAACGCAGGCAGCACGAGGGTGCCGCCGCGCTGCCAGAAGCATGGGAGCTTCACTTTGCGCTGTCGTGCGGCACCGAGCGCGATGCCGGGATGCAGATGGCCGCACAACGTCGGCTCCACGGGCTCATCCGGTGGGAAATGACGCACACACCACGGGCCGACGCGTTCACCTTCATCAAGGATTTCGGCACCGGGCAGCCAATCGGCCCATGGGACGCGTTTGTCGTGATTGCCGGGCACCACGAGCCATTTCACTTCGCCGCGATGCTTCGCGAGCTTTTCGACGACCTGCTGCGTGCCGGGCGACTTCGCATGAAATACATCGCCGAGCACCACGAGGGCCTTTGCGGCCGTTTTCGCCGTCAATTCGGCCAATCGCGTCAAAATCCGGTCATCCGGCCCTTCCGGCAACGCGAGGCCAGCATCGCGAAACACGGCCGTTTTGCCCAAATGAAGGTCGCTGACAAAAAGCAGCCCACGCCGCGCATCGAAGGCCGCGCCTTCGGGGAGCAGTTGGAGGTCGTTGGAGCCAAAAGAGATCGTCATGGCTTCGCGGCGGCGGTTTCGAGTTCTTGCAGCATTCTCGCGAGCACCTCTGCGGGATCGTCTTTGCCGACGGAGTGAGAAATGCGATCCGCCCACAGCGGAAAGGCGAGCGGCGTGAGGCGGGCGCATTCGCGAAGGACGAGTTGGCGGCGTTGAAGAGCATGCATCGTCTCCGAGAGCCGTGTGAAGTCCATCTGACGCTCCAGAACCTCGCGTTGCGATTGGGCGAGCAGGAGATTCGCGGGGTCGTATTGCGAGAAGACATCCCACAGCAGGCCGCTGCTCGTTTGCAGGCTCTTCAGGGTCGGCGGTGAGCCGGGTGTGCCGCTGAGGATGAGCCCGGCGACGCGTGCGACCTCGCGAAAGTGATGCCGGCCGAGCTCCGCGGCATTCACGGAGGCCAACACATCGGCGAGCAAATCATCCGGCGTGAGCAGTTCGCGCCAGCGGACCTCATCACACTCAAACGGCGTGCTGCTGAAAAGCTCGACGCCGTAGTCATTCGGCGTCACACGCAGCGTGAGCGGCTTCTCACGGCCCAAGCGATAACCGATGAGCGTGCCGAGCGCGCCATTCACGAGACGTCCGGCAAAGGGATAAACATACGCATGATAGCCATCGCGAGTGCGCGTGGTCTCGATGAGCAGTTCGTCAGGATTCGGCACGAGCGACCACTTCGCCTGCGTGGCGAGGATCGGAGCCACTTTGCGCATCTCCTGCGTCGCATCGCGTTCGCCAGCACGATAACGGCGCAGCTTCTCGCTCACGGCGGCGCTCAATTCGGAAGACAGCGGGCTCTTGCCGCCCTGCCAGCTCGGGATCTCGCCCCGCGCCTGCTTTTTTGTCGGCACCTGCACGGTCGCGACGAGCGCATGCACGCGCACGAGCTCCCACACGCGTCCGCCAAAGATGAAACACTTCCCCGGTCGAATGCCCGCGATGAACCACTCCTCCACGCTGCCGAGCCTGCGACCATTTTTCAGCCGCAGCGACACCGCCGCGTCCGCGACGATGGTGCCGATGCTCATACGATGGATGCGTGCCATCTTCGCATCGGTGAGGCGGTGGAGGCCGTTTTCATCGACGCGGAGCTTTTGATACTGCGGGTA
>JBKCXA010000562.1:0-4342 GCA_046316935.1 Prosthecobacter sp. | reverse complement strand
GTCTTCAAATCACCAAACAGGCCTAAATTAACTTTTTTACCGTTACTATTATCACCACCTGCTCCGCCAAATCCGAAGGCCAAAGCTCCTCCACCAGCTACTGGAGCCGAAACGGCTCCTGCGATACTCATCTCCCCCGCTGCCACCTCGGCCACCGATGCTCTGCGCCAGCATGCAGGTCGAATTGGCACCGCTGGTTTCCACCCCGCCGGTAAGGGATGCCAGCACCTCGCCATCCGATCCACCACCACCCCCACTGCCTCCTCCCCCGACGCCGAGAGCTCCTGAACTGGCATCATCAAACGTAACGCTTCCACCGATACCCATCCCACTATTTCCAGCGCGACTGCTCACGCTCAAGGCGTAAATCCCCGTCGCAAACCCGGCGGTCGAACTGGTGGTGGTCCGGTTGTTGTTCACTATGGTCGCAGAGCGCTGGCAGAAGACGGCACAAGAAGACACGTGGCAGCGTCCTGGAGTGCGCTGGGCTTCCAGCGCGTTCGAGGGTCCCCTGGCCTGCGAAAAGCTCCAGAGGGCTGGAGCACTCCAGGACGCTGCCGCGCTCCTCGTAGGCCCGGCTGAATTCGATGCTCAATACGCCGCATGGCCCGGCGTCCGAGCAAACGGAATGACATCGCGGATATTCGGCACGCCGGTGACGAACATGAGGAGGCGCTCGAAGCCGAGGCCGTAGCCGGCGTGGGGGACGCTGCCGTAGCGGCGGAGGTCGGCATACCACGCGTAGTTTTCGGGTTCGAGGCCCTGGGCGGCCATGAGGCCTTCGAGGACATCGAGCCGCTCCTCACGCTGGCTGCCGCCGACGATCTCACCGATGCCGGGGACAAGCAGGTCCATGGCCGCGGCGGTCTTGCCGTCGTCGTTTTGGCGCATGTAGAAGGGTTTGATGCCCTTCGGGTAGTTGAAGATGGTGACAGGGCCTTTGACGTGCTCTTCGGCTAAAAAGCGCTCGTGCTCGGTTTGCAGGCCTTCGCCCCAGAGGACGGGGTTTTCGAAGCTGCGGCCGGATTTGAGTAGGATCTCAACGGCGTCGGTATAGCTGATGCGCTCGAAGGGTTTGGCCAATGTTTGCTGGAGACGAGCGACGAGCTCTTTGTCGATGAATTTGTTGAAGAACTCCAATTCGTCCGGGCACTCGTCAAACATGGCCTGGACGAGGTAGCGCACCTGCTCTTCGGCGAGCGTCATGTCGTCGAAGAGATCGTAGAAGGCCATCTCGGGCTCGATCATCCAGAACTCGGCGGCGTGGCGGGTGGTGTTGCTGTTCTCGGCGCGGAAGGTGGGGCCGAAGGTGTAGATGTTGCCGAGGGCGCAGGCGAAGGCCTCGCCTTGAAGCTGTCCGCTGACGGTGAGGTAGGTGGGGCGGCCAAAGAAGTCCTGCTCGGGCTTCGTCGGCGTGTTGGGCTTCAGCGTGGTGACCTGGAACATCTCGCCCGCGCCTTCGCAGTCGCTGCTGGTGATGATGGGCGTGTGGACGTAGAAGAAACCGCGCTCCTGGAAAAAGCGATGCACGGCGAAGGCCATCTTGCTGCGCACGCGGAAGACGCTGCCGAAGAGATTCGTGCGCGGCCGCAGATGCGCGATGGTGCGGAGGAACTCGGGCGTGTGGCCTTTCTTTTGCAGCGGATACGTCGCATCGGCCTCGCCGAGCAGTTTCACTTCTTTGGCCTGCACTTCCCACTTCTGGCCGGCAGCGGGCGAGGCGATCAAATCACCCGTGATCTCGACGGAGGCACCGGTGAGGATGCGCGGGAGGAGATCGGCGGTCGGCAGCGTGGCATCGACGACGACTTGCAGGCCTTTGAAGCAGGAGCCGTCGGTGATTTCGAGGAAGGAGCAGGCTTTCGAGTCGCGCTTCGTGCGCACCCAGCCGCGGGCGAGGATGCCGCTGCGTGGCTCGGAGGCGTGGAGGAGGTCTTTGATGGTCTCGGGCATGGTGGCGGGCATTTTCCGCCGGACAGCGGATTCGCCAAGTCATCTCCGAAAGAAAGATCAGGCAACAAGCACTGGCTGCGCCTGTGACACGCCGTAGCTGCTGCGGGTGGCGGCGTCCTGCGCGGGTGCGCCGATGGCCTTGGCAAGTGCCTTGCTAAGCCCGTCGAGGGAGTAGGGCTTCAGCATGATGTCCACGGGCGGCGGGTGGCCCTGGCTGAGGATCATGAATTCATCGGGATCAATGATGAAGCCGCTGCACACGACGACGGGAATGTCGCAATCGGCGGCGCGGAGCTGCTTGAAGGCCTCACGACCGCTGAGCTTCGGCATGTAGATGTCGAGCAGGATGCCGTCGATCTTTTCACCGCTGCGCAGGCACATATCGAGCATCTGCTGGCCATCGGCGGCCTCGAGGACGCGGTAGCCGAGGAAGTTGAGCATGTTCGCAGCGATGGAGCGGACGGGAGCCTCGTCATCGACGACGAGGATGGTGGTCTGCATGCCGAGCGGGGCGGTGACGGCGTTTCCAGAGGAGAGATCCTCGCGGGGCTGATCGCTATTTTCTTCGAGCTGGCTGGTCCGGGGCAGATAAACGCGGAATTCGCTGCCACGACCGATTTCGGAGTCGAACTCGATCCAGCCGCCGTGCTCGCGGACGATATCCTGCGCGGTGGCGAGGCCGAGGCCGCTGCCTTTGGTGGCGCTTTTGGTGGTGAAGAAGGGCTCGAAGATGCGGTGGCGGTTTTCATCCGCAACGCCATGCCCATTGTCACGAACAACGAGCATGACCAGGTCGGCAGAGTCACCACCATTCGGACCTTTTGAGGCGCGGGTGACATTTTCGACAGCAATTTCGATGACACCATTCTCCGAGGGCAGGGCGTCGCGGGCATTGAGGCACAGGTTCAGCATGACCTGCTGCACCTGGGTCGCATCAGCGATGACATTCGAGTCTTCCATGCCAGCACGCATTTGAATGGTGACCCTGGAGTCAACGCTATGCTTCAGAAGCTGCTGCACATCAGCCATGAGGCGTTTGAGGTTCACCGGCTTGCGGGAGGAGGTGCCGTTGCTGAAACGTGAGTATCCAAGAAGGCTCTTGACGAGATCGGCGGCGCGCTGGGTGGCGTGCGTGGCATTTTGCAGGCGGTCACGCACGGCATTGGGATTTGAAGGCGCGGTGAGCTCGGCGAGCGTGAGGTTGCCGCGGATGGTGGTGAGCAGGTTGTTAAAGTCATGGGCGATACCTCCGGCCAGCTGGCCGATGGTGCCGAGCTTCTGCGATTCGCGGAGCTGCTTTTCGAGCACGCGGAGCTGGGACTGATCCTTCACGACCCAGATGCGGCCGACGACCTCGCCGGCATCCGTGCGCATGGGGACGGTGCGGATGCTGAACACCCCCTCGCCATCCGCGGTCACCATCGGGGGCAGTTGATCCTGACCTTCGAGGTGGGTGGAGACGGACTGCATCCATTCGGAGGCGGCTTTGCTGTCAGCGAAACGAGAGGCAAAGGCGGCCACGAGGCGCCCGCCGTCACGTCCTGCGATCTCCTCCACCGGCTTGCCAAGGAAGGCATCAAGCTGGCCATTCGAGGCGACAATCGAACCTTGAGCGTCAATGACAGCCACACCTTCATCGCAGGCGGCGAAGAGGCCCTGAAGCGCTGTGAAAGCCTCACGCAGCAAGCGCTCCGCATTGAGCAGGCGCTGGGCCGTCTGCGTGGCATGCTGCTCGGCGGCGTTGAGGGCCTGGCGCTGCTTGGCGAAGATCATGTTGATGTCACAGCGCAGCTTCCAGAAGTCGGAGGGCAGCCATTCAGCGGATTGGGTGTCTGGAGGAACGCCACGCAGGACGGCTGTCGTGCCTTTCATGACGGCGCTGGCAGGCTTTAGCACCCAGCCCCCGAGAAGATAAGCGGCAAGAAAAACGCCACCGCCAAGGACGATGCCGGTGACGCCGTAAAACCAGTCCAGAGGCTGGTCCATCAACTTGGCAGCACCCATGGCCGGCAGAAAGCCGAAGAGCCAGAGCGGGAAGAGCATGCGGAGGCGGAGGGAGTTCATGTGTGTTGGGTTGGCGGGTTCGGGAGGAACGTGAAGAATCAGACGTTGGCGTTGGAGGGGGAGGGAGCAGATTGCATCGAAGCCCGGGCCCAGACGCGGCGCATGCATTGCTCCACCGCGTTCTCGAGGTGCTGGGAAATCCAGGTCTCAAAATCTGTCCTCAGGGCGGCCACCTCAGCGGAGGCCCCGGAGCCCTGACCACCTCGGCTTTCCAGTCGCTCCACCCGGTCACGGAGGGCGCTGATCGTCGTGGCGGCGGAAAAGAAGTCGTTGCGCAACTGCTCCACCTGTCCGGAAAGCTCACGCAATAGGCGCTCCGTTTCCG
>JBKCXA010000561.1:0-5013 GCA_046316935.1 Prosthecobacter sp. | reverse complement strand
CAACGGCCTCGATGATGATCCCTCGCCGGGTGAGAAAAACTTCCACGGCACCGCCTGTGCCGGTGTGGCGGCGGCTCGCGGCAACAACGGCCTCGGTGTGAGTGGTTCCGCGCCAGAAGCGACGATCGTCGGCCTCAAACTTATCGCCGCGCCGACGACCGATGCGGATGAAGCGGACGCGTTTGGTTTCAAAAAGGACCTCATCCACATCAAGAGCAACTCATGGGGACCTTACGACAGTGCCTACGGCCAGGGTGGTCCGGGTCCGCTGAGCCTCGCGGCGATGCAAGATGCCGTGACGAATGGTCGCGGAGGAAAGGGGACGATCTTCCTGTGGGCTGCGGGCAATGGAAACTACTCCGGTGATGACTCGAACTACGACGGCTGGGCAAACTCGCCCCTCGCCATCGCCGTTTCCGCCATCAATGAAAAAGGCCGCCCGTCCTATTACAGCGAGCCCGGATCGAACATCCTCGTCTGCGCTCCATCGAGTGCGGGAAATCAGGGCATCACCACGACCGACATCACGGGTGCGAATGGTTACAACGAAGACGGCGGCACCGTGGAGCATCCCGACTTCACGAACTTCGACTACACGAACGGCTTTGGTGGCACGTCATCCTCCACACCGACCGTCGCAGGTGTTGTTGCACTGATGCTTCAAGCGAACCCCAACCTCACTTATCGCGATGTGCAGGAGATCCTCGTGCGCACCGCCGTGAAGAATGATGAGTTTGATGGCGATTGGGTGCAAAACGGCGCCGGTTTCCATTTCAACGTGCGCTACGGCGCTGGACTCGTGAATGCTCAAACCGCCACCGCCACGGCAGCGACATGGACGAACGTGGCTCCGCTGCAAACGAAGAACTACACGCAGACCGCGCTGGCCCAGCCGATCCCCGATTTCGATACGGCCGGCACCTCGCGGACCTTCACCGTGCCTTTGGCGGACAATTTGCGGCTGGAGCATGTGACCGTTCACATCAAGGCCACGCATCCGTATGTCGGAAATTTGGAGTTCCGCCTCACCTCGCCCAGCGGTGTGAAGTCGCGCCTCGCTCGTGCACGCTTCAATGACAACAGCGCCGATCTCGACTGGACCTTCATGAGCACGCACTTCTGGGGCGAGCGCTCGCATGGTGATTGGAAACTTGAGGTCTTCGACCGCATGGTGGACCACGCGGGCACGCTCGACGAGGTCACGATCACCTTCCACGGCACCGCGACATCGCCGGATCTGCCAGCGCCGGTGCTCACATCGAGCTGGATCATCGTGGGCCGTGAGGATTGGAACACCGATCATCAGCTCACCGCGTCAAATTTTCCCACGGGCTACTCGGTGGGCCGCTACTGGCCTGCCAGCGGCCTGCCCGCCGGCTGGACCTTCAACTCATCCACGAAGCGCATCACCGGCACGCCTACCGAGACGGGCCTCACCGATGGCTTTCAGGATGTGACGAACGCCACCGGCACGAGCAGCGAGTACACCTACTTTTATGTGCTCGGAGCCGAGCCAACGCTCTCCACCGCCGTCGAGCAGCCGACGACGAAAAAGATCATTCCATTCGGTTTTGGCGATCCGATGCGTCAGACGATGGTCACGCATGATGGCGTCGATGCCATCGAGACGCCCATCGTGGGTGATGAGGAGTATTCCGGCATCGAATTCACCGTGAATGGCCCCGCGAGGCTCGCTTTCCAGTGGAAGGTGTCGTCGGAAAAGAACTTCGATTACATGGTTTTGGCCATCGACGGCTATGTGAAGGACTACATCACCGGCGAGAAGGACTGGACGGAGTCCATCACGGATGTCGGCCCCGGGCCGCACAATGTGGACATCTATTACTTTAAGGATGAGGCGACCGCCAAAGGTCAGGACAAAGGCTGGATCGATGAGATCAGCATCACCGCCACGACCACGCCGCCGGTCATCACGCCCGCCACGGTGCAAGTGTGGAAGGACACCTACTTCCGTCATGCCATCGAGGCCACGCATGCTCCGACGAGCTTCTCCGCGGATGGATTGCCCGCTGGACTCTCTTTGCATCCCGCCACCGGTTTGATCTACGGCAGCGTGGCCACGCTCGGCACCTATCCCGTCACCGTGCATGCCACGAACAGCCTCGGCACGAGCACCGAGACGATCACCATCCAGGTCGGCACCATCGAGCAAGGTCTCGCCGAGGTGCTCGATGCACCGTCGCAGGTCATCACCTCATCCGGCGATCTGCCGTGGGTGCCGCAGCAGCTCTACGCCCGCGATGGCGAGGACGGCGCACGCAGCGGAGCCATCGGCCACAATCAATCCAGCTCCATGAGCACGCAGGTCACCGGCCCGTGCAAGGTCACGTTTTACTGGGGTGTGTCCTCGGAGGAGGAGTACGACTTCCTGAGCTTCTACATCAATGACGTGGAGCAGGACGCCATCAGCGGCGAGCTCGGCTGGACGCGAAAGAGCTTCCTCATCGCCTCCGGCACTCACACGCTGCGCTGGACCTACAGCAAGGACGAGGCCACCGAGAGCGGCCTTGATTCCGGCTTCGTGGACAGCTTTGCCATCCATCACGACAACGACGGTGATGGCATCCATTCGGACATCGAGACCTGGTTCGGCACCAGCGACAGCAGCCCCACCAGCCAGCCCGCCTTTGCTCTGAATCGCGGAAGCTCCACCACGCTCCAATTCCCCACCGTCTCCGGCAACGACTACCGCGTCGAATACAGCGACGACCTCAAAAAGTGGACACCCGTCATCATCACCGCCACCGGTGCCAGCACCACGTGGACGGATTTGAACGCCGTGAACAAAACGAAGCGCTTTTACCGCGTGGTGATTCCTTGAGAAGTCAGCACCGTCAGTCAGGTCAATCCTGTCACCTCACACATACATCGGCGGATGCATGTCAAAGGCCGGGATCCGCGTGCACACCGGCCGTCCATGGCTGGTGGTGCCAAAGAACGAGCCGCTGGCCGTGCTCTCGGTCTTCACGACGTGGTAGCTGTTGTAGCTGAAGGTTTCGCCCGGCGAGAGCTTGGGGAACTGCCCCACGACGCCATCGCCCTCCACGACCATCGTCTGGCCCTCGGTATCGCGCACGATCCACTTGCGGCCAAAGATGCTCACCGTCTCCGGCGAGTCGTTGTGAATGGAGATGTGATACACGAACGGGTGCGGACGGTCCGGCGGCGCGGGCCGCGTGGGATCATACGCCACGCTGTCCACGCGCACGGTGAGTCCGGGCAGGTCTTCGAAAGTCATGGTGCGGAGTTTACCCTCGAAAGCGAAACTTGAAACCTGAAACCTCGCGGTGCTCTCGGAGGTGCTGAAAATCGCGGTGGCTGTCCGGCCGCAGGCCGCGTAGCGTCCGCCCATGCGCTGGCTCGCCCTTCTTCTCCCGCTTTTTCTCATGAACTGCACCGCGGAGCAGTGGAAACGCAGCCTCAACCCGCCGCCGCTGGTGCTGAGCTACGATGACTTTGGTCCCGAGAGCAGTGCCGTCGGACTGCTGGGGACTCGCGGACCTGAGAACCAGCCTGTCACCGTTCATCAAGGAGGCACCCGCCTCACGCCGGGCGACCTCCGGGTGAACATGCTGCAGGCCATGAACCATCTCGTCCTCGCGGTGAGAAGGATGCCGCGCACCGCGGAGGCTCAGCCGCTGCGCGAAAAGCTGCGCGCCACCTACTCGCGCATCTATCCACACTACCGCACGCGCCGGGATGCGATGATGGGCGCTCCTTTTGCAGGCTTCGGCCGCGGCTCGATGAACCGCACCATGATGCTGCCGCCCATGCCGCCCTCGATTTGACCGCATCAAGCTCGCATGAAAATCATCCGCCACACCGACCCCGCCGGAAACATCACCCATGCCGCCCTTCAGGCAGATGGCCGAGCCCTTGCCATCGAAGGCGACATCCTGGGCGACTTTCGCGTCACCGACCGGCCTGCGCAGGTGGTCAAAGTTCTCGCTCCCATCCAGCCTTTCGCCATCGTGTGCATCGGCTTGAACTACAAATTTCATGCCGAGGAGACGAAGGCTGCCATTCCGCAGCATCCAGTTGTCTTCATGAAGCTGCCGAATGTCATTCAGCATCCGGGCGAGCCGATTCTGCTGCCCATACACCTGAAGAGCGACAAGGTGGACTACGAATGCGAGCTGGCCGTCGTCATCGGCAAGGCTGCCCGAAATGTGAAGCGTGAAAATGCCCTCCAGCATGTGCTCGGCTACACCTGCGCCAACGACGTGAGCGCCCGTGACTGGCAGAAACACGCCGGCGGCGGCCAGTGGTGCCGCGGGAAGACCTTCGACACCTTCTGCCCGCTTGGGCCGGTGCTCGTCACCGCCGATGAGATTCCCAATCCAAATGCCCTCAGCATCAAAACCGTGCTCAACGGCCAGGTGATGCAGGACTGGAACACGAACGACATGATCTTCGATGTCGCCACGTTGATCGAGGTCCTCAGCGGCAGCACCACCCTGATGCCCGGCACTGTCATCCTCACCGGCACGCCGCATGGTGTCGGCATGGCCCGCACGCCGCCGGTGTTCCTCGCCGCGGGCGACACCGTCAGCGTGGAGATCGAAAAGATCGGCACGCTGACCAATCCCGTGCGGCTGGAGGCTTGAATAGCCTCACGCCAGCACCGGCTTCACGACTTCCCCGTGGACATCCGTGAGCCGGAACTGGCGGCCTTGGAAGCGGAAGGTGAAGCGTTCGTGGTCGATGCCCATCAGGTGCATGATGGTGGCCTGGAGGTCGTGGATGTGGACCTTGTCCTTCACGGCGTTGAAGCCGAATTCATCGCTCTCGCCATGCGTTACGCCGGGCTTGATGCCGCCGCCGGCCATCCAGATGGTGAAGGCGTAGGGATGATGGTCGCGGCCCCATTGCTTGGTGTTGGTGATGTCGCCCTGAAGGAAGGGCGTGCGGCCAAATTCACCGCCCCAGATGACGAGCGTGTCCTCCAGCAGGCCGCGTTGCTTGAGGTCTTTGATTAGCGCGGCGCTGGGC
>JBKCXA010000560.1:0-7273 GCA_046316935.1 Prosthecobacter sp. | reverse complement strand
TTGATGAAGTCTGTGTAAGGAGCGGGCCAGTCCACGCGGAGAACTGGGGAGCCGGTGAAATCGACGCGCAGATCATGCAGCTCCAGCCGCGTCGGCGGGAGGCCGGGCGAGCTGGCGGCATTGCGTGGATCGGTGCTGCGGAAGTATTCCTCGGCGAGGGAGTAGGCGCTGGTGTCCAGCTTGTCGAAGGTGCCGAAAGCGAGCGTGCCGAAATGGCGGCGCTCCCAGCTATCGGCGAGGAGGTCGCCGTCGGTATCGGCGTCGATGACAGTGGGGAGGGTGTCGATGGAGAGGGTGATGATTTCGAGCACGGGGTAGCTGCCGATGGCGGGGAGGTCGGTGTAGGCGGTGACGGTCATGCTGGTGCCGGCGGGAAGTTTGACATCAGTGGGGAGCTGGAGGGCGTCGTTTTGAGCATCGACGAGGGCAAAGGGTGCGCCGCCGCTGTCCTGCACGAGCGTGAGACCGACGGGCGAGGCGCTGCTGCGTGTGAAAAGCGTGTAGGTGCCGCTGGCGCGGGTGGGATAGCCGCCGAGGATGGTGTCGCGGCGGGCTTTCGCATTGGTATAGCCTCCGCTGGTGAAGGAGGCGCCGGTGAGATACTCGGCGGGTAGATCGCCGGTGGTGATGAATTCATGCAAAGCGGTCAGCGGCGGGGGCATGGTGCCGAGCGAGGCATCCGCGAGGGCTTCATGACGTGCATATACATCACGGGCCACCTGACGCAGCGCGGAGCTGTCCGCATGGCTCATGGCGGCATCGAGGTAGCTCACGAGGGTGCTCATGCGCACGATGGGAGCGGCGGGGACGCTGGTGGAGCGGCTGCGCAGGGCACGCGGGCTTTGATCGACCGTCGTTTCATCGCCGGTGACGGTGATGCCGCGGGCGGCGAAGAGATCCGAGACGATTTCACGCAGCATGAGAGCGGCGAGCGTGGTCTCGGCGGTGAGAGTGACCTTGGCGTAGGGCTGGCCGCCGCGGTTGGCGGCGGTGAGATTGCCCGCGAGCCATCCGGGCACGGCAGCGGATGCGCCGTTGATGGCAAAGGTGAAGACCTGCTGCGAGCTGCTCCAGTTGTCATCATAACCCGCGGCGTCCCAATTGGTGGTCGTGTTCAGCCAGTTCGTGCCGCCAAAGCTCCACGCAGTGCCGGTGGTGACGAGTGCGCCCTGCGTGCTGCCAAAGCTCCAGCCGTCCTCTTCCGGCACAGGGACGATGGTGGCCATGGCGCGGCCGGGATGCGTGGTTAAAGCGGGGTTGTTGGAGAAGTTGTCCGGCGTGCGGGCGATGAGGTAGCCTTTGTCACCGGTGGCATTGAGCACGGTGATGCGGCCAAAGTAGGTGGCGGCTCCGCCAGCGCCGATGCTGCCTTCCCCGACGCGATTGCCGAGCGGATCGGCGATGGTGATGACGGTGCCGTCGGCGGCACGGCCGGAGATGACGCCGGTGGCGCTTTGGCGGTTCACGCTGGCATCGACGAGCAGCGTGCTGAGCGAGGGGGCGTCGCTGGCGGGCGTGCTGGTGTCGAGATTCGGATTGCTGCCGGCGGCGATCTCATCGGCGTCGCTGAAGCCATCGCCATCGGAGTCGCTGCCGCCATCGGGATCGAGGCCCTTGGCCACTTCGACGAAGTCGGGCACGCCATCGCCATCGCGATCCTGCAGCGCGGGCGGCGTGGTGAAGGTGTAGGCGGCGGTTTGCGTGCGTGTGGGGCCGGTGCCGGGTTTGTCGGCATAGAAATAGACCGCGCCATCGGTGAAGACCCACGGCGGCGAGGCGGCATTGTAGGCTGTGAAGCTGCCGCTGGAGCCGAGGCGGTAATAAACAGTCGTTCCGCCGCTGTAGCCGCTGAAGGTGAGCTGGATGCCGGTGCTGTAACTGCCCGCCGCGGGCGAGATGACCACATCCTCGACGCTGGCTCCGAGTGTGCTGTCAAAGTTCGCGATGGAGAACTGCAGGTGCTGCTGATTGATCGCCGTGCCCGGCGTGGCACTGGCGGCCATGCCCACATTCTGCGGCGAGGCCGTGCCGATGCCCTGCGTGCTGCTGACAAAGCTCGCGATCTGCGCCAGCACATTGAACGGGCCGCCGCCGATGCTGATGCCGGTGCTCCAATCGCCCGCCTTGTAGCTGTGAAGGAGCGAGACGTTGTCCGCGCGGAAGGGCATGTCGCTCAGCAGCAGCACATTGGCATGGCTGGCATAGGCATTCACCACCGGCAGCGTCGTCACGCCGGTCTGCGACCAGCCGCTGCCGTTGTTGGCAAAGGAAACGGCGGTGGTGGAAGGCTGTCCCGGCGCGGCGGCATACAGCACCTGAATCTGTGAGGAATTGTAGGAGGTGACGACGCCGCTGATCACGCCGCTGCCGCCAGTCGGCGACAAAGTGACGGGCGGGGAGAAACCAACGCCGCTGGTGTAACCATAGATCGCCAGCATGCCGCTGGAGAAGCGCACGAGCATCTTCGCGCCCGCGGGATCGGCCACCGGCACGATCTGGGCCACAGGTGCGCCGAAGGTGTGGGTGAAAGGCGCGGAGAGCATCCAGCCAGGGCCGCTCGGGAGGATGCGGCGCACGCTGGCCGTCGCGGTGCCGGGCGTGTAGAACACGAGGTCCATGTTCGGGTTCTGAAACGGCACGGCGACGAAGGCGGTGTTGTCTGGCAGAGCAGGAAGGCTCAGCACGGTGGTGAAGCCGACACCGGTGGGATT
This sequence comes from Prosthecobacter sp., assembly GCA_046316935.1. Taxonomy (GTDB): domain Bacteria; phylum Verrucomicrobiota; class Verrucomicrobiia; order Verrucomicrobiales; family Verrucomicrobiaceae; genus Prosthecobacter. The sequence continues at coordinate 4,562 of JBKCXA010000560.1, read as the reverse complement.
CACGGCCACGAATTCGTTCGTGGTGCCTGAGTCACGCATGTAGCCAAATAGCAGCGTGCCACCGACGGCGGTGAAAAGCGGATTGCCGCGTGCGGATTGCACGCTGGGGCAGTCACCCGTGTCGATGATGTTCCAGGTGCCGGCGTTCGAGCGGATTTCGCTCATTGCATTCGCCAGCGTGGGATGACCAGTGATGATGGCGGCCAGATCGTCCTCGGGCGTGTTGCCGCCGCCGGTGGTGATGTCCATGGCGCAGAGCGTTTCCGGCCCCAGGCCCACGCTGAGCACGGTTTTCGGTTCCGTGTAGCCCATGCCGGCGGGCGAGAGGATCTGCACGCGATTCTGCGAAGGTGCTGTGATGGCAAAAGAGTCCGCCGTGGTGCCGAAAATCTTCCCCACGGCGATGCTGGTGCCGTTGGTGACGCCCGAGGGCCGTGCGGTGGCGTAGTTCGGCGTCGTCATCAAACCCGTGCCGTAGCCGATGCGATACAGGCCGGTCACTTTATCGACGATGAGCACGTCGATGTTGCCATCGCCGTTGAAATCGCTGGAGGCGGTGAACTCGCGCTCGGTCTCGTAGCTTGGGGCGGTGGCGAAAAGAGGCAGCGCAGACCAAAGCGCGATGGCACTCACAAGAGCGCGGCAGCGTTTTGGAGTGCTCCAGCCCTCTGGAGCATTGCGTGGGCCCGGCGACGTCTGAAAGCGCCAGAGGACTGGCGCACTCCAGGACGCTTGCGCAGCATTCGAGCTCGATTTGGCGTTGAGAGAGGTGTTCATGGCTTGAAAGGGTTTCACGGCTTCACAGCGGCACATCCACCGTGTTCGTCACGATGACGCGCTCGATCTCCTTCGTGGGACTGAAGCGGACGAGGATGTATTTATAGGTCGCGCCTTTGATGACGGGCTGGCGGTCGAGGAGGAAGATGTCGTGGTCGTATTGCGCGGCGGTGCCGGTGAGCGGGCTGTCACTCTGATGAAGGATGGCGATGAAGGGATCGGTGATGGCCTTGTTCGGGCCGCTGGTGATCTGGGCGATTTTTTCCATCATCGGGGACACCTGCACGATGTCGCCGGAGACAGCGGGGAAGTTCGTGTTCGGCACCTGCACGCGGTAGAGCGCCACGGGGAGGATGAGGCCTGGGATGGCCTCATCGAGCTCGGCGTTGGCGACGAGGTCGTTGGTGTAGAGTGACTGCTCCAGGTCGAGCTGGCCACTCTTGTTGAAGAAGACGCCCACGGAGGGATTGCCAATGCCGCCGTTGCCGCCCTGCTCGACGATGTTGATGGTGTTTGTGCCATTGAAAGCCGGGTCCTCATACTCGCCGATGCGCACGGCATTGCCTTTCCATGGGTTGAGCTTGGTGAGGGCGAGATGCGCGGCCTGGATGCCGGTGTGAAATTCTCCCTGCGGCGGCAGAGGACGGTCCGGCCAGGGCACCGGCGCGGTGTAGGTGAAGTCGCGCGTGGTGTAGCTGAAGGTCTCCACATTGCTGAAGGCTCCGGCGGCACGCGTGGCAGCATCGCCGGCACCCACAGCACGCACCATGATGGTGTAGGTGTCGCTGGCGGAGGCGGGCAGCTCCACGCTGTATTCCGGCATGCCGGTGGAGCTGAGATGACGTGCCAGCGCGGTCTGGAAGACGGCGAAGTCCTTGCCGTCGGCCATGTTGGGATGCGTGGCGAGGTCGTCGGAGAGTCCGCTGCCGGTTGAGGAGGGCAGGGTGCCGGAAGCGCGGCTGATCCACAGCTCAAAACGCTCCACACCGGCCGTCGAGCACATCCAGGTGATGCGCATCTTGCCTCCGATGAAGGGGGCGACGGAGGTGACGGGCTCCAGCATCGGCACCGGCATGGCGGTGGTATCGACAAAGGTGGTGCACTCGCCCTGCTGCGTGAGCGGGCCGGGATTTCCATGCTCATCGGTGAGCTCAAGGAAGTAGCACACGATGCAGTTTCCGGCTGGCGGGTCGGTGTCCGTCCAGGTGATGGCGGTGGTGCTGCCCGCGGGGATCTCACCTTGAGCGATGAGGGTCTGCGGGCTGCTGTCCACGCGGCGGTAGATCTTCCATTCACGCGAGCCGGAGGTGGGTGTGAAGGTGCCGGTGGGCTTCACCGTGTCGCCGGTGACAGGATCGGAGCTTTGATGACGCCAGCCGCAGTCGATGCCAGGCAGCGCGAGGGTGTTCAAAGCGGCGTTCCACTTCACTTCGAGGTATTTGCCTGCCTGCGGCGAGTTGTTGTCATTGGCCGGTGTGGGCACCCACGGCGAGACGCGGCCATCCGGCGTGCCCACGCGGCAGAAGAACACACCGCTGCCGGTGAAGGCGGGCAGCGTGCGCGGCAGCATGGCGCGAAGGTTCCCGCCGCCATCTTTGAAAAAGCGTGTGCGGCCCAGATGATGCTCGGTGCTGCTGAGGTTGTATTTGAACTCCGCCCAGGCCAGGCCCTTCGCCAGCGTGCTCGTGCAGATGAAGACCAGATGGCCGGTGTCACCGCTGAGTCCCGCCTTGTTCAGCATCTGGCTGCTGGTGAAGGTGACCAGCGGGTCGAAGCACTTCAGCGTGAGATCACCTTTCGCCCCCGCAGGGCCTTCGCGGTCACGCAGCACGCCAAAGACTGGCGGTGAATTGCCGCTGACATTCGCACACACGCTGCCGTCGATGCTGCGCACGGTGTAGAAGAAGGTTTTGCCATTGTCCGCAGGCCAGGTGGGCGTGCTGTAATCATTCGTGGCCGTGCCAGGAGGCGGCGGTGTGTTGTCGTCGATGAAACTCAGCGTCGTGGCAGGCACGATGGCGATGAGATTGCGGTTCATGTCCTTCTCCTTCGCTGGAATCTCACGAGGCGAGCGCCAGCGGTAGATGCGGTAGCCGCTGATCGTCTCCGGCGCGGTGACAGCCGGCGCCTCCCACGAAACCTCGAGCCGCTGATCATGCGTGCCAGCCACAAAGCTCGCCACGTTGCGCACCTTCACCTTCTTCGGCAGGGGAGGCGGCAGGCGGTCGCAAATCTGCACCAGCGTGCCTGCGGAAGGCGTGCCGCCATTGCCGAGCAGGTCACGAGCCACCGCGAAATAGTAAAATGAGGCTCCATCCGCGAACGGCGATCCTGCGGTCTTGAAGCGGCCGTTGTCGTCGTTCACGAAAACGGTCTCGTTGGTCAAATTGTTCGCCTCGGGCGCGGTGAGCATCACGGGTGGCAAAATGGCCAGCAGGTTGATTTTCCTCGCCGTGGGCTCCGTGGCGAAATCAGCCGTGGTGGCCGGTGGTGTGCTGTCCCAGCCTTTGGCGATGGCCTGGGCCGCGGGCACGCGATACACATCAAAGCCATGATGCAGCGGCGAGAGGTCACGCAGCGGATTCGGCGTGGCCCAGCGGAGTGAGACGTTCAGATTGCCCTTCGAGGTCACATCCGGCAGCTCCACTGGCTTTCCAGGCGCTGGCAGCACCACGGGCGAGGCGGGATCGAGCGTCACGCGCCCCACCACACCGAGGTCCGTGCTCGTCGTGGTATCAAAATCACGCAGTTCAAAGGTCAGCGCCCCGGCGGCGGGCACTTTTTCCATGTGCGCGAGTCCTGAGCAAAGGGCCACGGAAGGCCGCTGGCGGGCGATGAGCATCACGCGGCGCATCTTGGCATTGTCACCCCATGCGCCGGTGATGAGCGCGGACATCTTTTGCTCCACACTGACCGTTCCGGCCGCGCTGGCATCCTCCAGCAGCTCCGAGAGCACGGAGTTCAGCTCCACGATGTTTTCGCCGAGCACATCCGCCCGTGAAAGCAGCGAGCCGATCGTGCGCACATCCGCCGCAGGCTCCAGGATGGCCACCCGCGAAAAGGGATTCGGCGAAGCCGGGCCGCCGCTCTTCCGATACACCGCGATCTGCTTTCCCATCACCACCGAAGGGTCCGTCGGCTGGAGCGTGATCCACGCGTAGCTGCCCGTGCCGTTCGTGGTCGTCGTGCCCGCGACGATGAGGCTGTTGCCGGTGCCGGATTGGGCGAGGAGGGCATTGGTGGAGCAAAGAAGCAGAGTGCTCAGTAAGCAGTGCTTAGTGCTCAGTTTGAAACGCTGGAGACGGCTCACTGAGAACTGAGCACTGAGCACTTGGAGGAACGACAACACATTCATGGGAGTAAATTCAGAAAAGGGTTTCAAAAGCAGGCATCAATAGTCCACTTCCCACCCGCCCTGGTCGGTGTATTCAAACTGGGCGCGGAGGTCGGCTTCGAGGCAGAATTTGCAGACGCCCACCTTGCCGTAGAGGCGGCCGCTGCCGGCGAAGGCATACTCGGCGCCGCTCTTCAGGCCCACGAGAGACACCTCACCGCCGATCTCCACGGCGCAGAGCGCCTCGCCATACACGCCCATCGTGAGGCGTCCGCCATAGGTGGGGCCTTCGGTGAAGTAGAAGACGCCCGCGCCGGCCTTGGCGCTGATGTTGAAGATGCAGGTGCCCGTGCCATACACGGGGAAGGTGGCCTCGCCGTAGCAATACACGCCGGTGAAGCTGGTGAGCTCCAGCACCTCGGAGACGAGCGGATCGACCATCTCCAGCGGC
>JBKCXA010000559.1:0-3544 GCA_046316935.1 Prosthecobacter sp. | reverse complement strand
ACCGACGGGTGCTCGCGTGGCGGCGAACAGGATGCCCGCAGGCACGATGAGCCATGCCAGCGCTCCGGCGAAACCGCGCAAACCAAGCCAAAAGTAGAACGGCAGCCGCAAACCGAGCACATAGGTTTGCAACGCTTGTTTGACCTGCGACAGGCTGTCGGCTGATTTCAGCCAGCGATGCAGCTTCAGCGGCGCAGGCCACAAAAAGTGCCACCAGCGCCCACCACGCAGGCAGGCCCACACGATGTGGATGAGCGTCAAAACAAACAGCACGATGGCTCCCGCCTTCCACAGCATCGCGATGCGGCTGCCGCTGGCGATGATCTCCGCATCACGCCAAAAACCTTCCGCGATGCGTGCCGGCCACATCACCACCCAAGCCCCTGCGGCCACGCTGCCGATGACGGAGGCCTTTCGCACGCCGATGAAGCCATCCCGCAGCCTTCCTGTCCGTGCCACCGTGCCGCTGACATGCAGCAGGTAGCCGAGGCTGAGAAAATTCAGCCCCGGCACCACCGAGCACACCGCCACGAGCACCATGACCGCCGCGAAACCGAACGCCCAGTCGATCCACGAAGCCACGCGGCTCGTAAAAGATGGGCGGGCTGGGTTTTCGTCGTGCATGAATGGCGAATGAGCAGGCGAGAACTGCACCGCAGCTCCCAAGTTTCACTTTATCATCGCGAAATCAGCCTGACGAGCCACGTTTCCTGCTCCCCCCAAAACCTCTCATGACGACGAAAACCCTCTTCGTTCTCCTTTTGCCTGCCCTCGCCGCATCGGCCGAGCCGCCGCGTGGCGAGGAAGCCTATCAAAAACGCGTCCTGCCGCTGCTGCAAAAGTTCTGCTACGACTGCCACAGCGACGGCGTGGACAAGGGTGACTTCGTCATGGACGAATACAAGGACTACACCTCCATGATCGCGGACAAGGTACAGTGGGATCATGTGCGCCAGCAGATCGCCACGCACGTCATGCCGCCGGAAAAGAAGGACAAGCCCTCGCTGGCCGAGCGTGACGAGCTGCTCGCCTGGATCGACGACACGATTTTCTGGTTCGATCCGAACAAGCCGGACCCTGGCCGGGCGGTGTGGCGTCGCCTCAACCGCACGGAATACAACAACACCATCCGCGACCTGCTGCTGGTGGATATGCGCCCGGCGAATGAGTTCCCGCCGGATGACACCGGCTATGGCTACGACAACATCGGCGATGTGCTGGCCCTCTCGCCGCTGCTGATGGAGAAGTACCTGCGTGCCGCGAACAGCATCGCGGAGAAGGCGCTCGATACTTCGGAGGTAGAGCGGGTGGACCTGGAACTCGGTGCGAAGAAGTTTTGGAACCAAAAAGGCACGTCGAGCGATCATGAAGGCATACGCTGGTTTCACGATGAAGCGGAAGCGGCCACGAAATTCACCGCACCGGCCTCCGGCACCTATGTTTTCAAGATCCGGGCCTCCGGCACGCAGGCTGGTCCCGATGCCGCAAAGATCGCCTTCGGCATTGATGGCAAGGAAGTGGGCCAGTTTGATGTCACCGCGAGGTTTCGCGGCGAAAAAGGTCCGTGGCAGACGATCACGCACGAGGCACGCCTGAGCGGCGGCGAGCACAAGCTGACCGTGAAGTTCCTCAACGACTTCTACGACGGCGCGAACCCCGATCCCGAGAAGCGGGATCGCAATCTCGCGGTGGATAAAATCGACATCGAAGGTCCGCTCGGCCTGCTGCCGGCACGTGGCACGCGTCTCGTGCAGTGGCTGCTGGAAGGCAAGCCGGCTGGGCGACCCGAACTGAAGCTCAGTGGCGAGGATTTTCAGATCGGTGAAGGTGATGGGAATCGCGACACCGGTGCGATCTATCTGGCGAGCAGCGGCTTTGTGAAGCACGCCATCGAGATCGAGAAGGCAGGCAAGTATCGGCTGACGATCAAAGCAGGCGCCCAGCAGGCCGGCAGCGAGCCCGCGAAGTTTGACGTGCGTCTCGGTGGCAAAAACGCAGGTTCCTTTTCGGTCACCGCAAAGGATCAGGCCCCGCAGTGGTTCAACGCGGAGGTGGAGCTGCCCGTGGGCCGACACGAGATCCAGGTGTGGTTCTTGAATGATTTTTACGACGAGAAAACCCGCCAGGATCGCAATTTCTGGCTGCATGAGCTTTCCGTCACCGGCCCGATGAACGAACCCGGCGGTATCGCGGCAGCAGACGTGCCGAAGCTGGTCGAAAAGCTCGGCACACGCCTTTTCCGCCGTCCGATGAAGGATGAAGAAAAGACAAAATGGACCGGCGTGGCTGAGCTGGCGCAGAAGGAAGGAGCGAGTGCCTTTGATGCGCTCGGCTTTGTGCTGCGCGGCATGCTCGTTTCGCCTTCGTTCCTCTTTCGTGCACCGCCACAGGTGGCGGGTGATGTCAAAGATGGCAGCGGTTTGATCGATGAATACTCGCTGGCCTCCCGCCTGTCGTATTTCATCTGGTCCGCCCCGCCGGATGACAAGCTGCTGCAGCTCGCCGCGAAGGGTGAGCTGCGCAAAAACCTCGCCACCGAGGTGAAGCGCATGCTGGCGGACTGGCGTGCCTACAGCCTCGCGGAGGATTTTGCCGGTCAATGGCTTCAACTTCGAGACGTGGAAACCGCGGATGTGGACACGCGGCGCTTTCCTGAATTCAAAGGCGGCATGGGCTCGGCGATGAAGAAGGAATCGCAGTTGTTCTTTAACCATCTGCTGAGTGAAAACCGGCCTGTGATCGAATTCCTCTCGGCGGACTACACGTTCCTGAATGAGAAGCTGGCCCGCTACTACGACATCAAGGGTGTGAAGGGAGACAAATACCAAAAGGTGTCCCTGCAAGGCACGCCGCGTGGTGGCATTCTCACGCAGGGCAGCCTGCTGCTCGTCACCTCGAATCCCACTCGCACCTCGCCGGTGAAGCGCGGGAAGTTCCTGCTCGAAAACATCCTCGGCACTCCGCCGCCTCCCGCTCCCGGCGGCGTGGCTCCGCTGGATGAAAAGAAGGCGCGTTTTGGCAATCTCACGCTGCGCCAGCAGTTCGCCGAGCATCGCAGCAATGCCTCGTGCGCCGGTTGTCATGCCTTCCTCGATCCGCTGGGCTTTGCCTTTGAAAACTACGATGCCATCGGCCGCTGGCGCACGGAGGAAAAGAAGCTGCCCATCGATGCCAGCGGCAGCCTCGTGCGCGGCCAGACCTTCAAAGACCTCGCCGAGCTGCGTGCCATTCTCGTTCGTGACATGGGCGGGCAGTTCACCAAGAACCTCGCGGAAAATCTGATGACCTACGCCCTCGGCCGCGGCCTCGAATACAGTGACAAACCGGGCGTGCAGGCCGTGCTGAAGCAGTCGGAGGCCTCCGGGCACAAGTTCCAGGACCTCATCCTGGCCGTCTGCCAGAGCGTGCCGATGCAGCGTGTGCGGCTGGAGTGAGAGTGCGTTCCACGCCTCCTTTGCCCTTGCCACGCCAGCGGCTTTCAACCAGCATGGTGGCCGCATGCAACAAAAGTCCTTCCTCCAACGCAACTGGTACTTCTTCACGC
>JBKCXA010000558.1:0-8552 GCA_046316935.1 Prosthecobacter sp. | reverse complement strand
CATGAGAGGCCTCCTTGGCGGCAAAGAATGAGAAGAGAAGTCATGCGGAGCCGCTAGGCATGGGCGCAGAGCCGCCGCAGGTCAACTCAGCTATCGGCTGATTCTGAGCGGTGCACGATGAAGCCGTGCGTCAGCCGCTGGTTTGACTCACGAAGTGAGAGGGCTGCTTCGATGGCCAATCGAACCTACAACTTCGTCGGCACCACCTTCGTCCACGGTGACCACGCACCCAGCGCATGCTGCTGGATCTTGCGTTTCCAGATCTTGTTGCCGCAGAAGGCGTAGAGCGTGTCTTTGTCCTGGCCGCCGAGGGCGACGGCGGTGACGCGGCCGCGATCAGGGACGGTGAGGATGATCTGCGTGGGGCCGTCGTCGGCACTGATTTGGATGCCGCTTTTGGTGGCGATGAATTGTCGGCCTTCTTGCGAGTAGCAGAGGCATTCGGGGCCTGCGTCGTCATCCCAATCTTGGACGTGGAGGTGGAAGAAGCGCTCTTTGTTTATCAGGGTGCCGTCGTCGGCGATTTGATAGCTGTAGGCCCATTTCGAGTGGCCTTCGCCGACGCTGAGGAGCCATTGATCGGGACGGAATGCCATGCCGGTGGCGAATTTGATGCCGGCATCGACTTGGGTCTTTTTGCCGTCTTTGATGAGCCAGACGCTGCCGCCGTTGTTGGGCTTCTTCGCGTCGTTGTCGGTGACGTAGAGACTGCCGTTCGGATGGGCGAGGATGCTGTGGCCGAGGATGCCGTCCAAAACGATACTGGACTTGCCAGCAGTGTCGTAGCGCAGGAGCTGGCCGGATTTCTCGGAGATGGTGTAGAGCGATCCATCGGCCGCGACGGTCACACAGTGCGCGTTGCCGGTTTTTTCGGCGAAAACGCTGACTTCATCATCAAGGCTGATGCGGTGGATTTTGTCGGCAGAGGTGTCGGCGAAGAAGACTTCACCGTTTTGAGCCGTGGAGGCTCCTCGCGTGCTTTTGAAGCCTTCGGCGACGAGTTTCCAGTCTTCGCCGGGGACGAGGATTTCCTGCGCTCGCGGGGCGCTGGAGCCTGCTTTGACCTTCTCGGGCCAGTTTTTCCAGAGGAAGGCCATCGCCTCCTGCCACTCGTCGGCATAGCCCGCACCGTGACCGCCGTCGATGATGCGGAACTGGTAGTCGTAGCCGGAAAACTTGAGCGCCTTGTCCATCTCCTGATCGACGAGGAACCAATCGCCCGCGACGTTTTCCATGTCGCGCGTGCCGGTGGTGAGGTAGGCGCGGATGGGCCGCGCCTCGAACTTGCGCACCATCGTGGAAAACTCATTCCCGCCGCGAAAGGCGACGAAGCTGCCGCTGACGCAATACACGCGGCTGAAGGCCTCAGGCTTGTGCCAGGCCGCCGCGAAGGCCGTGATGCCGCCGCTGCTGGCACCGACGATGCATCGATCATTGCCGCTGGTGCTGAGATTGAGCTGATATTGCTTTGCGACGAAGGGCAGGATCTCCTCATCGAAGAAGCGCAGGTTGTTGTCGCTGACGCCGTCGTATTCAAAGTCGCGATTGCGACGCGGCGCGGTTCCTTTCATCGGCGCAGGCACCTCACCGGGCCGCACGAAGACGCCGACTGTCACCGGCATCTCCTTCGTGGCGATGGCGAGTTCGAGGTTCGCCTTCTCACGCGGGTTGTAGCCATCGGTCTTCACATAAACGCAGGCCGGTTTGCTCGCGTCGTATTGCGCCGGGATGAAGATGGTCACCTCGCGCACCGTGCCGGGGAAAATCTTGCTATGCGTGAACTGGAAGGTCTCGATGCGACCGGGTTTGATGTCCTGCGCGAAGGATGAATGGCGGCAAAAGAACGCAGAGATCGCAAGGAGGGAGAAGAAACGCATGAGAGGGGCTGCTGGAGATTACTTGGACGCGGGGAGGGCGAGTTCTGACCCGGGCACGAGTTTGATTTCCACGTCGGCGCCTTTGAGATGCTTGTCGAAGAAGGTCTGCATGAGCTGGATGATGGCAGGTTTGCCGAAGGCAGGACCACCGTGGCCGGCGCCGGGCAGGGTTTGGAGCCAGACGGGGATGTTTTGGGCTTTGAGCGCAGATTCGAGCTGCACGCTTTGGGCATACGGCACGAGCGTGTCGTGGGTGCCGTGGAGAATGAGGAAGGGAGGATTGTCTTTGCTGACGTAATGCACGGGGCTCACGGCATCGGCTTTGGGTTTGTCGTCCAGCTTCGTGCCGATGAGGGAGGAGTAGGGATCGCTGGGGGTGTTGAAGGCGAAGATGTTCTTCACGTTTTTGTCTTCGGCGGCTTGTTGCACGACGGTGGTGAAGTCGGCGGGGCCGTAGATGTCGATCACGGCCTGGACGCGGTCGGATTGATCGAGATGACCGCCGATGGCTGGGAAGGCTTTTTTGCCGCCGGAAGTGCCGACGAGAGCGGAGAGATGACCGCCTGCGGAGCCGCCGACGGCACCAAAGTGATCGGTGTCGAAGTTGTATTGCTTCGCATGCGCCCGCAGCCAGCGGATGGCAGTCTGGCAGTCCTGGATCTGCGCGGGGAAGATGGCTTTCTGGCTGAAACGATACTCGATGCTGGCGACGGCATAGCCTTTGAGCACGAGTGGGGTCACCGGACAGGGAAATTTGTTCCCAGCACGCCAGCCGCCGCCGTGGATGTGGACGATGAGAGGGAGCGGTTTGTCGGCAGGTGCCTCGGGGAGGTAGAGATCGAGTTTTTGCGCCTCGTCACCGCCTTCGATGTAGGCGATGTCCTTTTCGATTTTGATGGCCGGGCGCTGTTGGGCGAGGAGGCTGCCGGTGAGAAGGGTGAAAAGGAAAAAGAGCTTCATGGTGGCATGGCCTAACAGGTAGGTGAGGCGGCTTCTATCGGTGGAGGCGTTGAAGTTTGGCATGGAAGGGCAGGGGAGCGCGGCGTATGGGAGCTTGAATGATGTTTCCCAATCGTGTTTTCGTTCTTGTGGCAGGCCTGCTGGGCGCTGGCTGCTCGTTTTTCCCGCCGCTCGGCTCGAAGAGGATGAAGGCAGACCTGGCGGCGCTGAATGGGACGGCACCGGACAAGTGGGTGGCGCTGCCGAAGGTGCCGCAAGGCGCGGCGACGGGCTGGTTAAGTGATTTTGGCAGCTCGCGGCTGGAGTCTATGGTGAATCAGGCGATCAAGGCGAACCCGGATTTGCAGGCGGCAGCGGCGCGAGTGAGGCAGGCGAGGGCGCAGGCCGTGCAGGAGGGGGCATCGCTGTTTCCGCAGGTGTCGGCAGGTTCGCTGGCGAGCCGGGCGCAATCACCAAGCGATCAGCGCTTTGCAGGGATCAACCAAATCGCGAACCGGTTTAGCTGGACGGTGAACGTGGCATGGGACGTGGATTTTTGGGGCGTGATCGCGGATGGGCGTCGCGCGGCGGTGGCGAGGGCGATGGCGAGTGACGAGACGTGGCATGCGGCGCGGCTTTCGCTGGCGGCGAACACGGTGCAGACGGCGGTGACGCTGGCGGAGGCGGAGAGCCTGCAACGGCTGGCGGAGGAAAATATCCGCGTGCGGAAGACGCAGCTCGGCATCTTGGAGCGGCAGCTCGATCGTGGACTCGACCCGGAGCGGGCGGCGCTGGATGTGAGCCTGAGCCGGGCGGATCTGGCACGGGCGGAATCGACCTTGCAGCAACGTCGCCGCACGGTGGACGAGACGCGGCGGACGCTGGAGACGCTGATGGGCGGCTATCCGGCGGGTCGCGAGCAGGGAATGGGCGGGCTGCCCTCGATTCGCCGTGCGGTGCCGGCGGGTCTGCCTTCAGAGATGCTGCTGCGGAGGCCGGATCTGCGGGCGGCGGAGCGGCGTGTGGCGGCCTCGCTGGCGGATGAGAGCTCGGCGAAAAAGGCGCTACTGCCGAGCTTCCGGATTACGGGTTCGTTTGGTCGCACGACGCAGGAGATCGAGAAGCTCATCCGGCCGGAGACGGCGCTGTGGAACATCGCCTCGCAGGCGGCGCAGACGCTTTTCCAGGGTGGCAGGCTCAAAGCGGGCATCGATCTGGAGCGGGCGCGTTACGATGAAAACCTGCAAACTTACGCGGGCAGCGTGCTGACGGCGTTTCGCGAGGTGGAGACGGCGCTGGCGGCGGAGCAGTTCCTCTCGGCGCAAGAATCCGCGCTCCAGCAGGCCGCGATGCTGGCGGAGCAGTCGGAAAAGCTGGCACTGGGGCAGTATGAAAAGGGTCTGAGCGAGGTGCTGACGCTGTTGGATACGCGGCAGCGGGCGTTTGAAGCCCGCAGCGCTCTGATTGCCGTGCAGGCGCAGCGTTTGAGGAACCGGGCGGCGCTCCATCTGGCCCTGGGCGGAGAATTTTCCTCGAGCACGGCACGCTGAGGCTTCAAGCAACGATTTTTTGCTTCGCGAGGTCTGGGCGAGCCGCTATGCTGAAAATCTTTCCCAGCCTGCCCATGACCGACACACCCATGACCGACTTCCTTCACTGGCCTACCGCCGGGGTGCGGCTGACGCGGATGGATGCGGCGCTGATCTTCGGTGGTGCGGTGCTGGTGTGCGCCCTGGCGATTTTCGCGGTGCTGAAGCTGAACCTGGGTATCGCCATGGATGCGCCAGATGCGCGGCGGAAGTTTCACGCGAAGCCGATCCCGCGTCTGGGTGGCGGTCCGATCTACCTGACGCTATGCCTCGGGACCCTCGTGGCGTCGCTGATGGGCGCGGTGGACTGGGACCGGTGGTTTGCCCTCGCGGTATGCAACACGCTGATCTTCAGCGTGGGCTTCGTGGACGATCTGAGGCCGTTGGGGGCCAAGGTGAAGCTGGTGGGCCAGCTCGGCACGGCGATGATTCTGTACGCGCTGGGTGTCTCCGTGGACATGCTGAGCAATCCTTTCGGCGCAGGATCGATCACGCTGGGCTTCTGGGCGCTGCCGCTGACGCTGCTTTGGCTGGTGGCCATCCCGAATATCGTGAACCTGATCGACGGCATGGACGGTCTGGCGGGAGGCTTCGGGATGTTTTTGTGTCTGACGCTGGCTTTCATCGGTCACTACCAGGGCCTGCCGGATGTGGCGGCGGTGTCTCTGACGATGGCAGGCGCGCTTGGCGGCTTTTTGATTTTCAACCTGCCTCCGGCGAAGATTTTCCTCGGCGACGGTGGGGCGTATCTGATTGGTTTTTTCATCGCGTCGGTGTCGCTGCTGTCCTCGAACAAAGGCTCGGTGATCGGAGCGCTGCTGGTGATCGTGATCGCCCTGGGCGTGCCGATTCTCGACACGGCATTTGCCATCGTTCGCCGCGCCATTCGCGGCGTGCCGGTGTTCAGCGCGGATGCGGAGCACATCCACCACCGGCTGATCCTGCTCGGCTACAGCAAAGGGCGGGCGCTGGTGGCGATGTATTCCGTGTGCCTCGTGCTGAGCCTGGCGGGCATCAGCATCCTGCTGACGAAGGGGCTGGCGCTGCCGGTGGCAGGGGCGATCCTGTTTTTGCTGGCGGTGGCTGCCGCGAGATACCTCGGGTATGTGCGTAGCTTCTCGCGGCTGCGCGGCCAGATCCGCGAGACGCTGGAGCGGCGGCGGCAGCGGGAGTATTTCCGTGCCCATGGACGGATTCTGGACTTTGAGGTGGAGCGCAGCATGAGCCTGGAGGAGTTCGAGAGGGCCCTTCTGCATGCCCTTCACCGCATGGAGGTATCGATCACGCCGTGCGAGTGGAAGGAGCCTGTCGAGCTGACTCTGGTCACCAAGGATGTGCTGGTCTTGCACCATCCCCGGGACGGCCAGTCCAAGGCTGAGTGGCAACTCCGGCTCGACCAGCTCACGCCCTGCCTCGAGGCCTGTGCGGACCGCTGGGGCATGCTTCCGCCGTGTTTCGCCTCCGCTCTCCCGGCTTCCGCTTTTCCGCACCCCGTTGCAGCCCGGCCTGTGGTTGCCTGATTTGCTCTTTTTTGCCCTGCCATGGAACTCAGACCCAACTTTGAAGCCACTCCCGAGCCAAGGCATCGCTCGAAACCACGCCTCGCGTCAGAGGACGGCTCCGTGCCCATCGAGGACTCGCCGGAAGTGGCCGCGACCGCGGACGAGGAGGCGGCGGAAGACCAGGAAACCGGAGATGATTTTGAAATGGAGGGGCCTGGCTGGCATGGATGGATCTTTGCCGGTGTGCCATTGCTGGTGGTTTTGCTGGGGGCAGGGAGGGAGGCATGGTCGCGCGGGCTGGCGGGCCTGCTGCTCGGAGCGGTGATGATCGTCTTTCCCGCCCGGCGGCGGTTGCCCCGGCTGGCACTAGTGGGGCTGCTGGGCGCGTTGCTGGCACCTTTGCTGGCCTACCTGCCAGCGAGTTTTCATGTGGCGATGCTATGGCAGGAATCGCTGACAAAAGACTGGGGCATTGAGCTGGGCAGCTTTGCCACCCCGCAGCCATGGGTGACTTTTGAAGCGTGGTTGCTGTTTGCCGTGAGTTTTCTCTGGTTGGGCTGGAGTCTTTCGCGAGGTTACTCAGTAGCACAGCGTCGCCTCATGATGCGTCTGCTGGCGGCGGGCGGTATCGTGCTCTGCTGGCTGTCTTTGATGGATTCGCTCAAGATCATGCAGGTGCCTTGGTGGCCCAGACGCGTGGAGTGGGGGGTTGGGTTTGGTCCGTTTGCGAACCGGAACCATTTCAGCAGTCTGGCCGCCATTACTTGCGTCTTGTCCGCGGCGGCCGCCTACGAGGCCAATAGGCGCAAGGAACGCATTTGGGCATTCTATGCGGTCGGATTCCTGATGCCTTGCGCGGCGATTTTCGCGAACTCCTCACGGGCGGGCCTTGTGCTGCTCTTTGTAGGCATGACTCTTTGGCTGGGGTTCTCCGCGATGCGCCGCGGATTCTTCAAAAAAATGGCTGTCGCCACCTCGCTTGTGATGGTGATCGTTACCATCCTCTTTCTTTCCAGCGGCGCTGTCTCCAAGCGGCTGAACGAGTCGGAGGGGGCGAGCTTTGTCCATTCAGAAGCCCGCATGTCCTTCTATCGGGACTCCCTGCAGATCGTCAGCAAGGTTCCCTGGCTTGGCATGGGATTCGGGAACTTTGACAGTATCTTCGCCATCGAGACCGGCACGCACGATCCTGTGTTGCGCCAAGACCCGGGCATGCACGCGCTGCATCCGGAAAGTGATCTCATCTGGCTCATCTTCGAGGGCGGACTCTCCACCGTCGCCCCATTGGCTGTTTTGATTTACTGGATGGCGTTCGCCACGGGCCCTTGGTTTGGAAAAAAAACAAAAGGGCAGACGCGCAGGCAGGATCGCCGGACAAGAAACACGGCAGCCATCGCGGTTTTCCTGGCTCTCATCCATGGTTTGATGGATGTGCCAAATCATGGACTCGGGTATTTTGCATTGATAGGGGTGCTCGCAGGCATCGCCGTGCGGCCGCGAAGCCTGCGGCGGGCTGCCGGCCTGCCTGAACGAGGGGCCTGTCTGCTGGCAGGGGCGAGCCTGATGACCGCCGGGGTCTGCTGGGGCCTCGTTTCACTTGGTAAACCGGTGTTACCCGGCACGAGTTCAGCACAAATGCTGCGAAACAGGGCCATTGCGCTCGCCAACTCCGGCGCTGGTGTTGATGCGTTGAAGCTGCTGGATCAGGCCATCGCCATGAGGCCACTGGACTTTCAGCTTTATTTTGAGCGGGCGGAGGTGCGCCTGTTGATGTACCAGCACTACGATCTGGCTCTCAAGGACTTCACACGGGCCCGCTTGCTCGAACCCCACAATGCCTACATTTGCTATCGGGAAGGCGTGGACTGGCTCGCACATAGGCCAGAATACGCGGTCTTGGGCTGGCGTGAGTTCATTAGGCGAGTCCCCCCGGGCGCTGTTTATTTAGGCGGGTATTACAGCGACATGATGGACCGCACACAGATGTTCCCGGATTTGAGGGCGCAGATCTGGGCTCTTGCTGATAGCGTCGAACTCAAGTTCGAGTACCTCAAATGGGTCAACACACGCGAGGAATTCGACAATTGCTTGAAGGACATGCTTTCCCGTCAGCCTGATCTCGCATCCCTCAGCGGGGCTCAGAGAGCCAGCCTTTTCCAGATGTGGATGAAACTCGGAGACGTTGAATCGTTGATGGCGGCCATCGGTTCCAATCGCATATGGGAGCGTGACGGCGGCTGGAAGCTTCTCGCCGAGCACCATGCGAAGAAGTCCGATTTCCGACGCGCTTGTGAGATCGCCAATATCTACCTCCCCTCTCTGATCCGGACAGCACCCGGCACCAGCACGGATGTACAGGCTCTCGAGCGGGCCTTTCTGTTCAACCCACTCGACTCCCGTCTCGGAATAGACCTCTTTCAGGCTTACAAATCCCGTGGTGAGCTCGATGCGGCCATACGCACCCTCGAAAAAATCAAAAACACCAACAGTCCTCCTGCCTATGTGCACCAGGAAATGGCCGCCATCTTTGCTGCCAAAGAGGATTTCCGCCGCGCTTGGCAGCATTACCGGGAAGCGGCGGCCCAGAAGGTGAACTGACGCAGTAGCAGGCTTCTAGAGAGACGAAGAGCTCACCAGCCTAGCAC
>JBKCXA010000557.1:0-2734 GCA_046316935.1 Prosthecobacter sp. | reverse complement strand
ATCAAGGCCGATGGCACCTATCCCTTCCACTTCGACAATGGTCGCGAAGGCACGGCGGATGAAGTTTACACCGCACGTCGCCAAGGCGGAGGTGGCGGCGGCGATCGTCCGCCCGGTGGTGGTGGCCCCGAAGGCATGAAGGGCAAAGGAAAAGGCAAGGGACAGGGCAAAGGTGGTCGCGAAGGCGAGATGCGTCGCGGTGATGAACCGCCGCCGCGTCCCGGTGAAGAAGGCGGTCGCCCGCCGCGTCCGCAGGCCGAGGTGGAAGGCATCCTCGATGTGAATGGCGATGGCGTGGTCACCGCGCAGGAGTTTGCCGACAACGCGAAGTCGAACGCCGCGAAAAAAGGCCTCTCACTGCCCGATGCGATGGCGAAGGCCAAAACGGCCTTCACCGACATGGACAAGGATCGCAACGGCCAGCTCGAAGCCAGCGAATGGCAGGGTGCGCCTGTTGCGGCGAGTCCACAGCGTCAACCAGCTCCAGAAGGTCAAGAGCGCCCGATGGGCGGTCAAGAACGTCAAGGGGGGCAAAAAGGAGGCCCCGAAGGCAAAGGCATGGGCGGCGGCGGAGGCAAAGGCGGCAAGGACACCTTTGTCGAGCGTCCGGATCAGCCCCGCAGCAGTGATGGCAAGTTTTTGCTCACCAGCCCCGTCGTCGAGGATATGAAGGAGCTGCCGCAGGAGTTCACCGGCGATGGCGAGGCCGCCACACCGCCGCTCGCATGGACCGGGGCCCCCGCGGCCACGAAGAGCTACGCCTTGATCATGGATCACGCCGACAAGGAAGGGAACATGAAGTGGTATTGGACGCAGTATGACATCCCCGCCGGCACCACGAGCCTCGCGAAGAATGCGCACGACATCGGCAAAATGGGCACCGGATTCAAAGGCGAGGTCGGCTACGAACCGCCCATGTCGAAAGGTGCTGGCTCACGCACCTACGTCATCACGATGTATGCCCTGAACGAGCCGTTGAAGGTCGCAGGCTCGCCTGGCCGTGAAGAACTCCTCGCTGCGATGAAGGGCAAAGTCGTGGCGAGTTCGTCGCTGCGTGTTGTTCACGTCAGTGGTGGCGCGGCGGCTGAAGCAGGTCGTGGTGGTCAAGGCGGTGGCCGCGGTGGCGAAGACCGTCCGCGCCCCGTCGCGATGAATGACAACGAGAAGTCCTTCAACCGTCCCGAGGTCGAGCCCGTTTCCAATCCTCCAGCGGCCCAACCGCCCGCAGGCACCGAAGTCGCCCAGAACACCGTGCGTCAGCCTGAAGCTCCGCCGCAAGGCCCTGGTGGTGATCGTCCGAAAGGCCCCGGCGGCGGTGGCGAAGGCAAAAAAGGCGGCAGCAAAGGAAAAGGAAAGGGCGGTCCTCCCGGCCTCGTCAAACCGAGCATCGCCGACACGATGAAGCTCAACGTCTATGCCGACAATTGGTTCATGCTCTACGTCAACGGCCGCCTCGTCGCCGTGGACAGCATCCAGTTTACGCCGCACAACGTCGTCAGCGTCGATTTCCTCCCCGAGTATCCCATGACCATCGCCGTGCTCGCGAAGGACAACGCCGATCCGAAGACCGGCATGGAATACGGCACCAGCATCGGCGACGCTGGCCTGTGCATCAAATTCGCCGACGGCACCGTCACCAACGCTACCTGGAAGGCCAAGAACTTCTTCCATGGCCCCGTGAATGGCGACACCGCGAACCCGAAAGTCATCCAAGAGCCTCTTCCTGCGAATTGGTGGGCCGTGGACTTCGACGACAGCACCTGGAAAAACGCGAAGGAATACACCGTCGAACAAGTCGATCCCAAACAACCCTACTTCGAGAACGACTTCGAAGGCGCCAAGTTCATCTGGACCGACGACATCGCCCTCGACAACACGGTCATCTTCCGCACCAAGGTCGAAAAACCCGGCTGGACGCCAAGATGGAACACGAAGCCCGATTTGGATGTGAGTGGCGTGCCGATGAGGTGAGAAGTTGATCAGCCGACGACTTTGTTGCTCAGATCGGTTGATTGGAATCTGGAGGGAGACACTAACGCTTAGGATTGCTCTCGCAGACGGCGCTCTTTGTTCATCGCACAATGATAGTGAGATTTCCCGACCACCGGTCATTCTATGGTGTGTCGGAAAACTCAGACCAGTTCATCCAAGACCTTACGGCGAGCCAAAACTCGCTGTATGGTTACATTTTGTCGCTGCTGCCGGATCGGGCGGCGGCGCAGGATGTGTTGCAGGAGGTTAGCGTCACGGCTTGGCAGAAGCGGGCGGATTTTCGGCCGGGGACGAGCTTTTTCGCGTGGGCGTCGAAGATCGCTTACTTTCATGTGCTGAGTCATCGGCGGAAGATGAGTCGGGACCGGTTGGTGTTTGATGATGAGGTGCTGGATTACCTCGCGGAGCGGCAGATGGAGCGTGAGGAGGAGGTGAGTCGGCGGGGTCTCGCGCTGAAGAGTTGCCTGGAGAAGTTGCCCGCCACTCAGAAACAGCTCGTCGAGCAGCGCTACGCCACGGGCGGCAGTGTGCAGGACATCGCGGCCAGAGAAGGCAAGTCGGTGGGGGCGATCTCGCAGACGCTTTACCGCATCCGCGAGGCGCTCTTGAGGTGCGTGGAGCAACACCTGGCCGAGGAGGAACTGGCATGAATGAGCTGCTCCGCAAACTCAGCGATGGCACGCTGTCCACCGACGAGGCAAAAGAGCTCAACGAGCTTCTTCGAGGCAATCCCGAGGCTTGT